>JAQBNY010000182.1 GCA_028288315.1 Mucilaginibacter sp. | reverse complement strand
GGCATCATTAAAAATAGATGGATGAATCATGGTGTGGTATAAGGACGTATAAAAGATGCGTTTATCGGCATCGTTCATGGTTTCTACCGTTATTTTAGATAATTCCCCATTCCACTTTTCATCTGCTCTTTTTACGATACTGTTAAAATCCCAATTAGGAATCTCTGCTACAATATTAGCCAACGCATTATCCGCGCTAACAGGTGAAAGCCCTACCTTTAACTTAACTATGCCAGGAATGTTTTCAAAACTGATTAAGCCTTTTATGGCTTTTCCCTGCGCTTTAGTACCAGGCTGCGGGCTTTGATCGTCATACACCTTAAAATCTTTTATAGGCACGTCACTTTTTATGGCGAAATAAAGTCGCTGATCTTTGGCCCAGCCTTTTGAAAAGCGGTAACCTTTTAGGGTATATTCATCTACTTGCTCTATAAAAGTATCATAGGATTGATCCTGATTGCCTTCCTTCAGGTCAATGATGATATGTCCTGCCTTTCCTTTCGGGAAATGGTATTGATGAAAACCCACTCTTTCTGTAGTGGTTAACTCCGCTTTTATGCCATAATCGTTCAAAAGAACCGAGTAATAACCCGGCCGCACTTTTTCTGTTTGGTGCGAATAATGGGAGGCATAACCAGATTGCGGGTTAGCCTGTGTCCCTTTATCAGTTTTGATAAGGCCAGTATAAGGCATTATAAGAATATCGCCAAGATCGCCAATTCCAGTACCGCTCAAATGGGTATGCGAAAATCCTATAAGTATACTATCGCCGTAGTTATACCCCGAATCCCAATCCCAGCCTTTAAAAATATTTTGCGGCCCCAGCTGAACCATACCAAAGGGTACGTTTGCCCCAACAAATATATGACCATGCCCTCCCGAACCAATGTAGGGATCAACATAATTAGTTAAATGCTGGGCGTTGCTTTTATGTGCACAGGTAATGCCAATGAGTATAGTAAACAAAAAGGATCTTATTCCGCTTCTTTCAAAAAAGATTTTCATAATAGCATCTTTTATTTTGTTACTTCATAATGACTCGCAAGCTGTCCGTCTCCTGTTAAATCCAGCAACATATTTACCAATAACTTACCCGCTACCGGATCTGAGACTGCTTTTTCCAACCGGATCTCTGACAATAATGCAACCCCATTATTCTTTATTTTTATAATAGAGAATCCTTTTATCTGATCCAATCTTTTCATTCTGGCATTTACGTCGCCAGGCAGGTATCCATGTATTTTACTAAATGTTGCCAGTGCTTCCACATTCGGATCGCGGTTAATTCTATACGCTCCTGAAATTACAGCAGGGCTTTCGCGTTTGTTGTTGTTTAAGTACCGTGTCTCCAAAGGTTCAATCCCGTTAAATATGGGAGATTCGGGAATATCCATGGTAGTGATCTCGCCATTGTCTTTAAGAAAGCTTCTTATGTACTCCGGATAAAGCATGTGCGCAATACTACCAGATGCGGACAATAATACTTTGCCACCATTGGCCACCATGTTTCTGATCTGTTTTATTTCATCAATTGTTGAAGATATTGAATCAAGCCCTGAAAGTACGTACACGTCAGCTTTTTGCTTTAATACAGCTGTTAATGTTTCTGAGGCAGTATATTTGACACCCAAATAATCAAGCGAAGGAGTAATCTTTTTTTCCAGGTCAAGTACGGCTATCTTTTTGCCCGCAAGTTTGGAGACATCGAATCCGCTCTTGTTTGCCAGCAATACATCATAATTATTTTCTGAAACCATTTTGCCTGCAACTACCAGTTTTAACAATAGCTTCCCTTCTACCTTTTCTTCAGGTAAATTTTGAGGAATGTTGATTTCAGGCTCTATCCATTGACGAGAGTAGTGCCCTACCTGGGATACCAGCATTTTACCATTCGCCAGGCTTGTTCCTTTCTTATCTACCAGCTGCCATTGCAATTCTGAAGCAGGCAAGTCAGCACCATCTTCCCTGTCATCAATTATACATATTCTGGCAGGCAGCCTCGTACCCGCATAAAAATGTCTGCCCCATAACTCAGCCGATACCAGTACTGGCTGCAACGCTTTTTGCATATCGTAATATACCGGGAAGGGCTTAATGCTATTAGGAAGATAAACATTAGTGAACCAGGTTATGAGTGCGAAATGCAGAATTCCAGCTGATTTATCCCCGGTGCGACGCAAGGTCTCTGCCAGCTCTTTGGTAATAAATGCCTGTGGTATCATAAAATATTTAGGATCGCAATACTCATAAGTATACTTGCCTGCCAACGTTTGGGGGTTTTGATGCACATAATTGTAAAACCTAGTTGCATGACCGGTTTCATCTGTATAACCGGTTGACATTTCCTGACTGATAAGCGGCCGACCTGCATTTTTATTTTTCTGCTGCCATTCACCTTTAAAATAATCAAATATTGAGTAATCATACCAGTTCAGATAAGCGTGCGGATCATCGATATCTCCATCATCAATATCCTTAAAATAATCTGCACCGAATTTTTTAACGTTACGCTTGTAGTTGGAGTCGAAGACAACTGGTCTTGTCGGATCTATCACCCGCATCTGTTTCACAACATCTGATATGATCTTCATCTTTACCTTTGTACGTGCGCTATCGGGATCATTATCATAAAACTTCATTTCGTTATTGACCGTCCACAATAAAAGCGACGGGTGGTTGCGATATTTCTTCAGCAGGTCATAAAACTCATCCTTCCATAAGTCAATTACTTTTTGCTGGGGCATACTGCTTTGCAGGAATAACCAGGGCCAGCTACCCTCATAACTTACACCAATACCGTTGGCATCATAAGCATCCATCCAGGTTTCTGTAGCAGGTACAGTATGGGTTCGCGTAACCATTATGTTACCGGCCTTCATTAGTTTGCTGAATTTATCTGCCAGTAAGGTATCATTAGGTGCCAAAGGTTGGGCTGATTGGTTAGCACCACGCAACCAGTAACGCTTGCCATTCAAATACAGGTAATCACCGATGGATTGAAAAGTACGGAAACCCGACCGGATGGTTTTTGAATCAATCTCCCCGTTGTTATCAGCTAGCAGACTAAACTTAAAATCGTAAAGATTAGGATGCTCCGGTGACCATAATCTTGGTTTTAGCTTGCTAACAGCATAAGTAAAGATTTTCTTTTCACCTGGTTTAAGTTCCAGTTGTTTTAATGATGTGTTATTATACAATACATCTTTTTGCTTATTTCCGCTAATTGCGGTTGCAACTGAAAAGCTGGTTGGTTTATCTGTGTAATTTTTTACGGTGATATCAATATCCGCACCGATAAGGCTGGGTTTAATAAACACATCCTCAATCCGTACCGGATCAGTAATGATCAATGATACGGGCTGCCATATTCCTGCCGGGTCTTCATTAAAAAATCCGTGAGCCAGATCCTGTACCATTTTTTGTGTTACCTCCACTGTAACAGCCACCCCTGCTATCTTATCGGCATCTTTTATATTTTTCACATAATCCCTTATCACTTTTACTGTCACTAAGTTTTTGCCCGGTTTAAACAGGCCGGTTCCATCCACCTGAAAATCGCCGAACATACCAATATGGCTGCCTGCTTTTACACCATTTATATAAACCTCGGCTACTTTAGATACGGCATCAAATGATAGTTGCAGTTCTTTACCCTTAATACCACCGGGCAGATCAATCCACTGGCGGTACCAACCTATCTTTGTCTTTTTATAGTCGAATGTATAAGCCTCGCAACGGCTGGTTTCTTTTTGATAATAATTATCAGAAACGCCTTTGCTACCGGTATTATATTTTTCACCGTGTAACCAAACCCTGATAGGATTCCAGAAGTTTGGCACAGTCATAACGTGCCAGTTAGCATCACTTTCATCAGGTTTTATTGCTTTATCTTCTTCTGTAGTTTCATAATCCGGCGAGAACAACCATTTACCATTCAGAGAGATTGCCTTGCGACCATTGCCCACACTATTTACCTTCATTGACTTGTATGCGTTTCGCTGCTGCTTGCGTAGCACCTCTTTATCTCCCCGGGCAACGGCATATTCCTTAACCTGGGCGCTCTGCAACTCATCCGCATTAATAGATGTGATAGATAGGTCATCAAATTCATTGGTAATCCAGCTACCGCCCAGGGTTACTTTACCGGCAGGGCACATGTTAGATAATTTGTCGGCTATATCAATACGCGGTAAGGCTTCGCCATTTAAAAACACGCGGATACGATTACCGGCTACCTGAATTTTAAAATCGTACCACTTGCCAGGAACCGGTTGAAAATCCAATTCGCGCAGGGCCAGGTAGTCATCACTACCCATATACCCTAAACGGGCCAGGTAAAGATTCTTTTGTATACCTCCTTTGAGCATCAATATGTAGCGATCGTCACGGTTTCCAGCACGAAAACCGGCACAGATCTGAACCTGTTCTGCCGTTTCAGGAACACGGGCCCTGAACTTTATTTCGTAGTTTTTCCAGGTATATTCACCAAAACCCAAATAGGCGTCTTTAGTTGTTAGTACATGATTAGCTACGCGGCATACTCCCCTTCCTATTTTTTCATTTTGTTTATTGGCGTCATCAAAATTCTCGGTTAGTTTAAAATTGTCCTGCGCATGCAGTTTTATGACTGCAAAAAATAGCAGTGCGGTAAGCTTTAGGGCATTATTTATTGATTTCATTAAATTTAGGATATAGGTTAGATAGTATTATTTATGTTGATCAGTTAAAATAAACTTAACAGAGTTGTTCAGTATCAATGATTTTTTTTAATTAAATCTCCAGATTTTAGGTTTTGCCTTCATTAATGATGGATTCACTTTGTTAATTTATGGTTTCGAAATTGATTAATTGGTTGCACTAAATAAGTGAATTCCCTTAATGGATTATTAAGGGATTATTAACGGGAGGAAATATTGGGAAGTTATTTAACTAAATTTTGCTTTTTACTAGCATCAAGCTATTTCGTGGTTACACGGCTCAACCAGCTATTAGAAACCTCAAGCAATGTTTACGGCATGTTCATTAGTGGAACACACGTGTGCGGTTATAGTACAATTACTTACAAAGTACTTGCAATGCACAAGCTATATAAGAGCGCTCTATTTAAAGGAATGATAAAGAAAGGTTCACATACCAATGCTTACGAACCTCATCCGGTAATCTAATGGAGAAAAAGTAGTATTTCGTTTAAAAAAATGGCTGAATTGTTCTGGAGAAGAGAAATTGAGCTGATAAGCGATTTCCTTCACCTGATTTGCACTGAACAATAATGAGCGTTTAGCCTCTGCAATTAACTGGCCGGCAATCAAATCCTTGGCTCCTTTACCGCTTGATCTTTTGGTCAGCTCGCTTAAATGCCGGGTAGTAACACCCAGCAACCGGGCATAATCAGAAACTTCATGATAGCTTTTAAAAGAGGTACTAAGTAATTCCAGGAATTTCCGGTAAAGTAAATTTTCTTGTGTATCTGGTCCTTCAAAGTTGGCAGCATTAATATTGGCCACCTTAATCATTATAATCTTTAAAAAAGCGGCCAGCGCATCAATTTTATTTACATAAACCGGTTTTTCAAATTCTTTGAATAAATTATTAAAGTTAACTGTTAACTCATCAAAGTATTCAGGCATTATCTCAAGCCGTTGATTGGCTGCTGCATTATTAAACAAAACCGCCTTGCAATTACTGGAACTTGCAGGTGCCTTTTCCCAGAAACAATCCCCAAAGCTGATAACATACCCCGTAACATAAGATTGATCCTCAAAGTAGAAAACCTGTCCTTTCGCCATCAAGAATATTTCACGGCCGGTAATCTTATATTTTTTCTCATCAATCCAAATGCTGCCCTTACCCGCGCTCACCAGCAACATTCTGTGGTAAGCTAGCCTGTTAGCTTCAGCCCCAGAATAAACCACCTTATTCTGATAATTAATATAAAAAGAATCCTGTATCTCCTTTTCGATGAACATGCTTTATGGATTGATGATAATACTAATACTATCAAGTACAACAATATAAATAAAGTAACTACAGCGGGCTTTAAGATTGCAGGGAGAATTACTCATCAACAAGTTGAATCTAAGGAATTCCTCAAGCAGCATTAAAGATGTAGTTATATACATGCTTTAACGTGGTTTCATGCTTACTATTGGCTGGCTTTGCAAATTTTAACATACGAATCATACATATTGACATTCCAGGGATACATGACCACAGTTAGCTTTGAAAAAAATTAAGATCATGTCTTTAAACAAATTAAAATCAGTAGCAGGAATCACCATTCCAGACAGTACCATAGCAAAGCAGGCAACAGAATTATTGCTTGAACATGGAACAGAATTTATTTATAACCATTCGCTAAGAGTATTCTTATTTTCCTCATTAAATGGAAAACGTAACAATTTAAAATATAATGCGGAATTGCTTTATGTGGCGTCGGTGTTTCACGACCTTGGGCTGGTTCCGCATTACAGCAGCCCCGACCTTCGTTTTGAGGTTGATGGAGCAAATGCCGCACGTGATTTTCTAAAAAGCCACGGCGTACCGAAAGAACAACTGCAACTTGTATGGGATACCATCGCATTGCATACAACCATTGGCATAGCAGAGCATAAAGAACCGGAAGTAGCACTTATGTATTCTGGGGTGGGTTTAGATGTAATGGGTGAAGGCTATGCGAACCTGAGCGCAGAAAACAGAGAAGAGATCATCACCGCATTTCCTCGAAATGATTTTAAGAAAAAAATCATTCCGACATTTTTCTCAGGCTTTGAACATAAAACTGAAACAACTTTTGGCAATATTAAAGCTGATGTGTGTGCTTTTATGATCCCAAATTTCAAACATAAAAACTTCTGTGATTGTATATTGCATTCACCCTGGTCTGAATAGCGGATTAAGGGTCTTTTTATGCTCAAGAATCTGAGGTTTCTTAAGCGTGCTAAAGGGATAATTAATGAAAAAATCCGTAAATGAAGCTATTTACGGATTTTTAACACCTACTCAGATCGTTAATAACGGGTTAAGCACCCTCATTAATTAAAGCTGGGCTTGTTTGCTAAATTATCAGCCAATGGGAGCTGCTGCTGCCACATATTGTAATATTGATTTTGCTTTAACAATAACTCCTCATGTGTACCTTCTTCTTCTAATTCTCCATTCTTTAGTACAATAATCTTATCAGCATTTAAAATTGTACTTAATCGGTGAGCAATAACAACAATTGTTTTTTTACGATCACGTAGCAAGGAAATAGTTTTCTGCACATAGCTTTCTGACCCTGAATCAAGAGACGACGTTGCTTCATCTAGTATCAGTATTTCAGGGTCACGATATAATGCACGAGCAATAGCCAGGCGTTGCCGTTGGCCACCTGAAAGGTTATTCCCGTTTTCGCCTAAAGTTGTATTAAAGCCTTCAGGTAAGTTTTCAATAAAATCAACAATTCCTAGCTGATTGCAAATAGCCATTATCTTCCGTATATCTGGTTCATAGTCTCCTATGGCAATATTTTCAATAACATTGCCTGCAAATAAATGAACATCCTGGGGTACTACACTAACAATCTTTCTCAGGCTTTCATTGCTTAAATATTTAATATCATAATCGCCAATAAAAATATTACCGCTTTCCAGAGGGTACAGGTTTTGCATTAAAGAAAGTAATGTTGTTTTACCAGAACCACTTTCGCCTATTACCGCAGTAATCTGTCCTTTTGGAAGCAATAAGTTTAATCCTTTAAAAACAATCACTCTTGTACCATATCTAAAATGAATATTTTTAAATTGGATGTCCCCTACCATATCATTGGTAAGCTCAGCCTTATTATCAGCCGATTCTTTTTCCAGATCCATTATTTCAAATAAGCGATCAGCAGCTATGCGGGCATCTTGGAGTGATTTATTCATTCCAATTAAACCGGCAACAGGCTGCGTAAAATATTCTATTATAGCATAGAATGATAAAAGCTCGCCTGGGGTAATGATGTTAGAAAGTACAAAGCCAGCTCCTATCCATAATAAGATGATTGTAAATGCCATAGAAACAAAAAAGCTGCTATTACCAATCATTAAAGAATTTGTTGAAGAGCGGTAAATGGTTTTTAGCAGTGTAATAAATTTTGTTTCGGTTTTGAAATTGGCAAAGCCTTCTAACCCAAAGCGTTTAATGGTTTTTACAGAATTTACCGATTCAACAAGCTGTGTTTGTAACTCGGCTGTTTGCTCCATTAGTTTTCGTTGAGTTTTTTTGTTTACCTGGTCTGAAAAATAATAGATCAAAGAATAAAGAGGTACTATTATCAGCATGATTAACGCTAATTTCCAGTAATAGGTAAACATGAGCAGGAATGAAAATATGATCACAAAAATATCTACTGCCAGCTCAACTAAAACATCATTAATAAATACTCTAATCTTTACAGCGTCATTAATCCGGCTTATAATTTCTCCAACTCTCATGTTATCAAAGAATTGCTGGGGGAGCCGTAATAAATGCTTATAATATCCTAAAATTAGCCTGGCATCAATTTGTTGTCCTGTTCTTATGGTGATTAAAGATCTTGAGTATCCAATAAATAATTGTAAAAGTAAAATCACAATCATTATTATCCCCATCAGGTTTAGCAGATTTCTGTTCCCCTCAGGCAATACATGGTCAATAATCTTTTGAAGAAATATAGAAGTAGATAATCCTAATATGGTATAAACAACAGCGCCAAGCAAAACTTGAAACAACATCGCACGATGTGGTTTTAAGAGGTAAAGAAAACGTTTTTCTATTGAAACTTTTTCATTGCCAGGTGTAAAACTTTCATTTGGGGCCAACAAAACTAACACCCCGCTCCATATTTTTTTGAAATCATCATGCTGGAGGCGATGCAAACGTCCATCCTCAGGGTCCATTACTTCTATGTAAGCATTGGTAATCCTATAAACAACAATGTAATGATGTAGTTCTCCTTTTATTACATGAGCAATTATTGGAAGTGGAATATCTGGAAGATTTTCCATTGCACCTCTAACACCCTTAGCCGAAAAACCAAGCTTATTAGCAGCCTCAAGCAGGCCTAATATATTTGTTCCCTTTTTGTCGGTTGAGGCATATTGCCTTATTCGTGCAATAGGGATATCCAAATCATAATACCTCGCTATTGAAGCAAGACAAGCAGCACCACAATCTGTAACATCATGCTGCTGTACCTTTACTTTTTTACTCCATGATTTCTTAAAGAGTGACATCTTATCATTTCTTTTGCTGTTCAGAAATTCGACTTGGATTTAACAAGTCATCAGTTTTATCATATAATATTTGAAAAAGTGTTCTTCTGCTTATAAAGTAATTTGCTTCCAAGCTCATGCCCTTTTTAACTTTCGCCGTATAGCCATTTTTTAAAGTAAGTACCTGGCTATCTAACTTACAGCGTATTTTAAAATAAGGCGTCTGTGTTTCATTGTATACATCATTAGAGATGGAAATGATTTTGCCTTTAAGCATTCCCCATTCGTGATAGTTATAGGAATCAATTCGTAGGTTTGCTGGAATTCCCACTTTAAGTAACCCTATATCTTTAGGAAATATATAAGTTTCGGCTATAAGGCCTGAATCGGGAGATATTTCTGCTATAACGTCATTTGAGGATAAATAACTTCCTATTTGCACCCCTTTAATCTGTTGTATGTTTCCTGTTATTGGTGCACGGAGTGTATATAGTTCCTTTTCTGTTTGGTTTTGTTTATTTTGATTTTTTAGTTCCTGAACTTTTAACTTTAGCGTATTTAAATCTGATTCCCACGCACTAGCCTGTTCGTTATAAACCAGTTCAAGTGCATTGAGTGAGTTAAGGTAGTCCAACTTAACAGGATCAAATTCGCCAGTGGATATTACTTTTTTGTCAAAAAGAATCTTATTGCGTTGATACTTCTTTTCTAAAATTTCAAAGCGGTTTTTGCTTTCATTAATTCGCTGGTTAAACAATAAAAATTGTTGCTTATAAAGTGTTGAATTTAATGAAGGATTGCTTTGCCAATCCTTTGTTTTTATTATTCTAATCAGCTTTTGAAGATCGCTGATCTGGGGTTCAAATTCGGAATTTTGCGCCTGTATTAAATTATCTTTCTCTCTTATAATTTCAGACTCAATTGTTAACAGCACCTGTCCGGCTGTTACATGAGTATTTTCCTTTATATATATAGATTTTACCCTACCCGAAACCAAGGATTTAACCTCGTTATATTCAACCGGCGATTTAATTACACCGGAGCTTTTAACACTTATATCAACCTTAATAAAGAACAACGATGCAATTGCCAGCAAAATGGCTGCAATAACAAGCCGGTATACAATCGTTGTTTCAGAACTATATTTATGAAAATGATATTCTGATGTAAATTCTAAAATATCAGCCGGGAATATTTTTTTATTATCATCCATAATATTAATCAAATATTAAAGCTTTAAAACAAAATAAGGAACAGCAAATGCTGTTCCTTATTTGTTAACTTTTCTTAGTACAGCTAATTAGAAGAAAAGAGTTATGTCTCCAGAATTCTGCACAACAACTCCGGCATTACCTATTGCTGTATTATTGCGACTAACAATAATTTTAGTAATTTTTGTATATGAAGGCTTAGGAGGAGGACAAACAGTACCACCGTCAATAGACATCATTTCGTTTAAATTTAATTCTTGCAGTTTCATGATTGGTTAAATTATATTGTTCTTGCTTACTCTATTTGAGGGTTTTCAGCAATCCCCTTTATTTCTTTTATAGCTTTATAAGCTAATACTATAGATATATGGTTATGTCCCCAGAGTTTTGGAAAACAAATCCAGAATTACCTATGGCTGTATTGTTGCGGGTAAAAATAATTTTAGTAATTTTTGTATATGAAGGCTTAGATACAGTTCCACCTTCGATACACATCATTTCGTTTAAGTTTAATTCTTGCAGTTTCATGATTGGTTAAATTATATTGTTTTTGCTTACTCTGTTTCAAGGTTTTCAGCATCCCCTTTTTTCATGCATGTAACCAAAGGTAATGTTATACACATTACAATTTAACTTATAGGAAAAACCTGTCAGAATACATTACAACTTATAGTAGTAGCTAATAAAATTAACTATTTAGAAAAACCTTTATGTTTTTATACAAAGAGGCAATAGTATACACCGGTAATAGAAAAGGGAATGATTGCTCATTCCCTTTTCTATTATTGCTACTGATGACCCTTATAAGGCTACGGTAGGCGATATGTTAATATTGATATCACCTGAGTTTTGAATTACCACTCCGGTGTTGCCGTATGCGGTGTTATTACGACTGATTACAGTACTACTATTACTACTGCTAGAGCTCTTGTGGCATTTTTTTGTTCCGCCCTCAATTTCCATTAATTCCTGGAAGCTCAAATTTTGTAAGTTCATGGTATTTGTATTTAATTTCGCCTACTCTTTTCAAGGTTTTCAGCATTCCCTTCTGTAACAAAAGGTTCAAATACAATACCAATGTGATTATTTTACAGGCACTTATGAAAACCGGAACGAATGAATTACAACCTCGGGTAGTTAAAAAATCAAAACAAGGGAAGGTGTAGGCTTAAAAAAAGTCTGACAGCAAATCCAGCACTATGGCGGTATCTTTAGGCGAAAGGGTTGTGCCGTTATTCTGGAAAACCGTACCGGTGTTGTTCTCCACAAAGTTATTTCCAGTGATAGTAATATCACCGCTAAGGTTTGCAAAGCCGTCACCACCATTTATTTTAATCATTTCTGCTTTTTTCAATTCTTTAAGTTTCATAACTATTAAGATAAAATGCATTTTACTTACTCTTTTCAAGGTTTTCAGTAATCCCTTCTCTCATGCATGTAACCAAAGGTAATATTATGCATACTACAATTTAACTTATAGGAAAAACCTGTCAGAATATTTTACAACTTATAGTGGTAAATTATAAAATTAATTATCTAGCAAAGTTTTTATGCTTTAATTGAGGAGATAATAGTCTAAGCAATAGAAAAGGGAATGATTGCTCATTCCCTTTTCTATTATTGCTACTGATGAAGCTTATAAAGCTATAGTAGGCGATAGATTAATGTTGATATCACCTGAGTTTTGAATTACCAATCCGGTGTTGCCGTATGCGGTGTTGTTACGACTGATTACAGTTTTACTGCTACTGCTAGAGCTTTTGTGGCATTTTTTTGTTCCGCCTTCAATTTCCATCAATTCGTGGAAGCTTAAATTTTGTAAATTCATGGTATTTGTATTTAGTTTCGCCTACTCTTTTTAAGGTTTTCAGCATTCCCTTCTGTAACAGAAAGTTCAAATACAATACCACCATACTTATTAATAATAAGGTGTTCCAAGCTCACTTTTTTATTATTTAAGCTGAGTTACTATTAAATAATGTAGATATTAATATATTAATAAGAAAACTTGATAGAATATTTTACAACTTAAGGTGGTAAAAGCATTTTTTGGCAATGTATTGATTTACAGACTATTGTTTGATATATTATACTATGATTCCTATTTTATAAACTATAATATATAAGCCTATATATTATATAAGTAAGGAATAGCAGCATACTATCAGTAATTTCATAAACAACTGCATGTCACAGTAAATTTCAATTACTAAACGATTAATTACACAAAAGTGGCATAGTTTAAGAGCTAAAAAGTTGCAAGTTTCACTACCATTTAATCAGATCCCAAGAAAATAGCTTGTAACCTTAAAAAGTTATGGCTACCTACCTTATTTTAATTAGAACGAAACATTTTATCAAATAACTTTTATATATTTAATAAAAAATTGCTTTTTAGCAAACCAATTAAACTACATCTGAGTTTATGAAAGCATTAGATTTAAGAACTAAAGCTGTCGCATATAATATTAGAAAAATAAGAGAACTGCGGGACTATTCACAAGATTATCTTGCGGCTAAGCTTAATATATCTCAAAATGCATATAGTAAAATTGAACTGGGATATAGCGATATAACGCTTAACCGTTTATTCAACATTTCAACAATACTGGAAGTAGAATTAACTGATCTTATCAATCTTGATTCTAATGAACTCATCCAAAAGGTGGCAGCAGACAATATGGTTACCGCCAAACAAAATCACAATTTGTAATATTAAGTATTTTTTAATCTAATCTTCATTATTCTTGACTCTTGTCAATTTTGTAAACACTGTTCACTGATGTGTTTTAATAAAAATTTGGATTTTTTATTGTTTTATTAGTAACTTCATACCAACCGATTACTAACAACTAAAAAGGAGGGCATCATGAACATGGTTCGCAGAATAGAACATTGGGGTGATCTTCATCATCCTAAATGGCTTGATATAATTAGAATTGTTCTTGGATTAATAATTTTTAGCAAGGGCGTTATTTTTATTAGTAACACAAGTGTACAGCAAGACTGGATTTTCAAAAACAGCAGTTTTGACTTTTCGGGCCTTATGGCGGTTGTGCTTATACATATTGTGGCCTTTGCGCATGTTGTAGGTGGTCTGCTTATTCTTATGGGTTTACTTACCCGTTTGGCTGTAGTTATTCAAATGCCTATTTTACTGGGCGCAATATTTTTTGTAAATATTACTAATGGCCTGTCTTTCCTTAATACAGAATTATGGCTATCTATTATTGTTTTTTTAATGTTGGTATTAGTTTGGATAGCCGGCTCAGGATCGTTCTCTGCAGATAACTGGGTACGTACAGACAATGCTCGTCATCAAAGGTACCCATAGTTAACAAAAGTTGGGATAAAGTTGTAATATTAAAAAATAGCGTTTTAATTAAGGGGCTCTATACCTCAAAAAGCCTTTCAGCATTAACTGAAAGGCTTTTTTATTAGTGGTCTTACCACTTAAATTCGTTTATAGAGCAATGTCCTTTTTGTATTATTAATTTAGTTTGTAGATTTAGAGCTCATTAATAGCATATGAAAAATTTATCGGTTTTAACCAGCAACAGTATTTCGCGTTTTGTAGGTGTACAAATTCTTTTGGCTCTGTTTCTTTTCTCTAGCTTAAAAGCGTCAGCATACACGCCAGCGATAGATAAAGATCCTGATGTTATTGGCAGGTGGGATATTACAATGGATAAAAACGGTAAAAGCCTGCCTTCGTGGTTAGAGGTTCAAAAATCGGGCACCAAGACACTTATTGGCCGTTTTACATATGCTTTTGGTAGTGCACGCCCAATTGCAGAGGTTAAACCGCATGAAGGTAAATATAGTTTCTCTATCCCCCCGCAATGGGAAGAAGGAACCCGCAATATGGATTTTGAGTTTGAGGTAAGCGGCAATATGCTAAAAGGCACTATGGTTTATACCGATGGTAAAACATATAATTTTACTGGCGTTCGTGCACCATTGCTTGTCCGTACAAAAGCCCCTGTTTGGGAAAAGCCAATTAAATTATTCAACGGAAAAGATACTAAAGGCTGGCATACCGACGGCAAAAACCAATGGACGGTTGAAAACGGGATTTTAAGAAGCCTGAAATCGGGCGCTAACCTGATAAGTGACAGAAAATTTACCGATTTTAAACTTCATATCGAGTTCCGTTACAAGCAGGGCAGCAACAGCGGTGTTTACCTGCGCGGCCGTTATGAAGTACAGGTGATTGACACTAAAAGTGGTGAACCGGAACCCATTAATAACCAGTTCAGTTCGGTATATGGCTTCCTGCCACCAAACAAAATGATGGCAAAAAATCCCGGAGAATGGCAATCTTACGACATAACGCTGGTAGGCCGGTTGATAACCCTTGTAGCAAATGGCACCATGGTAATATGCAGGCAGGAGATACCGGGCCTTACCGGAGGGGCCATAGATAGTAAAGAGGGCGAGCCGGGCCCACTACTTATTCAAGGCGATCACGGCCCAATAGATTACAGAAATATAATTATTACACCAGCCAAGTAACAGACAGAACGGTCTTAGGCGCACTGGAGAACTTTATCTCATCTCCTTTTGAAAAACAAAAGCAAACAGTTGCCTCCTTGTTTTAAAACCTAAGCGTTCATATACACTTATGGCACTTTGGTTACCTGCAAGTACATGAAGAAAAGGAACAGCACCAGCCGTTATTATTCGTTTAATCTGCTCTGTAATAAGTAAGGTTGCGTACCCTTTACCCAGGTGGTCCGGATGCGTACATACGGCACTAATCTCTATATAAGGCAGCGGCTGTTGTCGTTGCCCTACCATGGCAACAAGGCGGCCATCACTAATAATACCGGTGTAATTGCCAAACTGTATCGTCTGGTTAAGAAACGGACCAGGGTTTGTCAATTGGGTTAATGCAAGCATTTCAGGTACGTGCTGTTCATTAAGATCAATCAGATTCTGGTTAATTTTATGCGGAGGTATGGTACCCTCATACACCATTTGCAACAGTTCCATTTCCCGTATTTTTTTCCAGGGCTTGGGTATTGACACCCTTTCAGGAGTAAAAATAACAAAAGTGCTTTCCGGCGGACTGATATAGTCAAGTTCCGCAAAATCATTATCGGAATTAGTCTTCAATCCCGCAAAAGGCGCAACTTCTGGCTGAAAAAAATTCGAATTTTCATTTCCAATATAAAATTGCTGATTGCCCGAATTAAGCGCATTATAAATAGGATTATCAAGTATATGGTCCATTTCTCCGTAAATAGCCGCAAATATAACTTCTGTCACACTTTCCTGTATCACTTACACGTAATTCTTTAAGAACGCACATATAATGATACACTTAGGCGTATAAATGCATCAATTAAACTATAAACCTTATCAAAACCATAAGGGTCTAATTCGCTTTTGTGAATTGCTCCATATAATCAAACTTAATTAAGTTATTACCATTATTCGAAGCTACCTGTCATTGGAATAAATGACTATAAGTAGCTATTTGTTTCGGTATGCTTTAGTTATAATTTTACAAATAATCTATCACAAAGAGTTGCCAATAATTTCTGTTTTTACTTGACCTACCTATACAACTCTGATCTCTTACCTACACTTAAAGTAATAAAATTATCCACCTTATACCTACAAATTATGGAAACGCTAGAGGAACTTGTTTCTAATGAAACTGCTGAAGTAAAACCCTGTACAATTAGAATTCTGCCTAAAGAGCTTTGGGCCTCGGCTGCAGAAACTGCCATAAAAATTAATCCTGCTAATGCGCCTGCCGTGCATCAGTTAAAGATGGCGATGCCTGATACGGTAATTGAGCCAGATAAGCTTGCACTGTTAACCGCCAAATACTGGGGAGTAGGTGGCGTACGCCTCACAGTTGGCTTTATGGATAACCCACCTGCAGATCTCCGTGCCCGGATTCTTTCGCATATGAATGCCTGGGGTATATTTGGCAACGTACAGTTTATAGAAACCACACAGAACCCGCAGGTTAGAATTGCGCGTACAGCTGGGGATGGTTTCTGGTCTTATCTTGGAACAGATGTTTTAAGCATTCCGGCTAACCGACCAACCATGAATTTGGATAGTTTTAGTATGAGCACTCCCGACTCTGAATTTTTTCGTGTAATTCGTCATGAAACAGGTCATACACTTGGTTTTCCGCATGAGCACATGCGTAGTGAAATTGTTGATGGAATTGACAGAGAAAAGGCAATTGCCTATTTTATGAGGACACAAGGCTGGTCAAGAGACCAAGTTATAGCCCAGGTACTTACACCACTCAACCAATCAGCGCTTATTTCTACTGCCCATGCTGATCCTAATTCTATTATGTGCTACTGGCTACCTGCCGAAGTCATGAAAAACGGAACGGCTATACCCGGAGGAAGGGACATTGATACTCAAGATGGACAGTTTGCAAATCAAGTATATCCCCGATTAGTTAATTTGCATGCGCGTGACCGCACACCTATTAGTGTTGTAGCGCGTTTTCCCCAACACTTGGATGTATTCGCTGTAGCCTCAAATGGTCGCACCATGAGTAATTGGTGGGATGTTAATAGCGGTTGGGCCCCATGGTTTCAGCTTGCAGGGGGGATAGCTTCCGGCGGAGGATCTGGCTCGCCTGTTACCTCTGTTGCACGTGTACCCGGCCATTTGGATTTGTTTACAGTAGGTACAGATAATAGAGTTTATAGCTGCTTTTGGGACCAATCCAGCGGCTGGTCAGGGTGGTTTACTATTGGAAATTTAACTTGTAGACCGGGTTCAACAGTAAACGTGATATGCCGTTTCGCTACGCATTTGGATTTATTTACCACTGCCTCTGATGGCCGAACAATGTCTACCTGGTGGGATGCCAGCAGCGGTTGGGCAAACTGGTTTCAATTATCAGGCGGTGTAGCAGCTAATGGGGCTCCAGTTACTGCTGTTAGCCGGTTCACCGGGCATTTAGATGTTTTTACTATTGGAACAGACAATAAAGTGTATAGTTGCTTTTGGGATGAGCATAGTGGTTGGTCCGGATGGTTTACCATCGGCAATCAAGTCTGCCGCCCTGATTCTACAGTTAACGTAGTATCACGCTTTCAAAATCATTTAGATTTATTTACCACTGCCTCTGACGGAAAAATAATGTCTACCTGGTGGGATGCCAATGGAGGTTGGGGCAATTGGTTCCAGGTTTCGGGTGGTGTTGCTTCGCCAGGATCACCTGTTACAGCCATATCGCGGCACTCAAACCATTTAGATTTATTTGTTATTGGTACCGATAACAAGATTTACAGCACTTGGTGGCACGATACTTCAGGATGGGCTGGCTGGTTTAACGTATCAGGAGGTATTGGTAAGCCGGGTGGCCAAATAGCAGCCATTGCCCGTTTCCCAGAACATATTGATTTGTTTACAGTAGGATCAGACGGTATTGTGTATTCTACCTGGTGGGATGGCGCTTCGGGTTGGGCTGGTTGGTTCCAGTTGCTTTAAAACACTGGGGGTGCAATCCCCCAGCTTTAAACCAGTTATACGGTCTGGAGTTGTTACATTACTTTGAATCAGAACCAAAGCCCAAAATGCTTATAAAACGAGGCAATAGCGCATGCTATATAATTGACACATAAGAATGTAACAACTCTTGGTTATTTTTTTAGTAACTTTTCATCATTCCTCATTTAAAGGAAACCTATGTTGTAATGTCGTGTGCTCAACTTATACCTTAACTTTTCTTGAACCTATACTTTTATGGACACTATCCCCAAACTACAAGATCGTGTTTTAAATGCACGCCCTGATACATTAGACTTTAGGGATAAAATGTATGTAGCAACTCTTTATGAGGTGCCAGCCAAAATTGCCCTGGAGGAATACCGGAAATATGAAGTACCCATATTAAACCAGGGGCAAGAAGGAGCATGTACCGGTTTCGGACTCGCTAGTGTAGCAAATTACCTGTTGCGAAAAAGGACAGTTGTGCCCGATATTAATTCGGTGAGTGCAAGAATGCTTTATGAAATGGCTAAACGGTATGATGAATGGTCAGGCGAAGATTATAGCGGGTCCAGCGCCAGAGGAGCAATGAAGGGTTGGCACAAACATGGAGTTTGTGGTGATGAATGCTGGCCCTACAATAAAGATACTTCTATAGACAATCGTTTAAATGATAACCGCACCTCTGATGCATTGCAGCGTCCTTTGGGAGCATACTATCGGGTAAATCACTTGGACTTAGTTGCCATGCACACTGCAATGGCCGAAGTAGGCGTTTTATATGCTACCTGTAATGTACACGAAGGCTGGACGCATATTAATGAGGATGGAGTGATACCCTTTATGGAAAAAATGCTTGGCGGGCATGCTTTTGTGATAGTAGCTTATGATCGTCGTGGTTTTTGGATTCAAAATTCATGGGGAGCAGACTGGGGGAAAGAAGGCTTTGCATTAATTACCTATGATGATTGGCTGGCTAATAGTAAAGACACCTGGGTAGCTCGCTTAGGTGCCCCTGTTGAACTGCTTAAAAGCAATACAATGGCAATAAGCCATGCTGCTTCTGCCGGAAAGTCTCAAGCCTATACTTATGCTGATTTAAGGCCGCATATTATAAGCATTGGCAATAATGGAGAATTAAGACCGGGTGGAGACTTTGGCACTACAATAGATGAGGTAAAAGCTATTTTTAAAGAGGATATTCCAAGAGTTACTAAAGAATGGAAAAAGAAAAGGCTGCTATTGTATGCCCATGGAGGCTTGGTTAGTGAAAGCGCCGCGGTACAGCGGTTAGCAGAATACCGGCCTGCATTGTTGCAAGCTGAGATATACCCTATAACCTTCATCTGGAAAACTGACGCCTGGACAACAATAACCAATATACTGCAGGATGCTATCAGACGCAGGCGCCCGGAAGGTTTTTTGGATTCTAGTAAAGACTTTATGCTAGATAGGCTTGACGATGCTTTAGAGCCACTAGCCAGGGAATTGACGGGTAAGCTACAATGGGATGAAATGAAAACCAATGCATTGTTGGCAACAAAAAGTAAAAACGGCGGTGCCCGGCTAACCCTCCAATTTATTGAGGAACTGGCTAAGCAATTTGGAGATAACCTTGAAATACATATCATAAGTCATAGTGCGGGCAGTATTTTTCAGGCGCCACTAATGCAATTACTAACTACAAATGGAAAAATTACAGCAGGGCCGCTTAAAGATGAAACAGGTATGGCTTTGAAAGTAAAAACATGCGCCTTATGGGCACCAGCCTGTACAATAGCACTTTTTAAAGAAGCTTATTTACCTGCAATTACCAATAAAAGTATTGACCAATTTACGCTATTCACTTTAACAGATCAGGCTGAACAGGACGACAACTGTGCCCATATCTACAATAAATCCTTACTCTACCTGGTTTCTGATGCGTTTGAAGATCAACAGCGTATTCCATTATTCAGAGACGGCGTACCTCTGCTCGGCATGCAAAAGTTTATAGACAAAGACCCAGACCTTAAAAGCCTGTTTAACAATAAGCAAGCTGATTGGATATTAGCGCCAAACTCAGCACCTGAAGAGTCAGCAGAACGATCCACTTCAGCATCTCATGGTAGTTTTGATGATGATCATGCTACAGTAAATTCAACGTTTGCAAGAATGTTAAATAAAGGTTTCGTTGAGGCCAACATTCAATTCAAAAGTTCTGCCTCACATTTAGCAGATCGCAGACGCCAACTTTCAACACAAAAAACGATTTTAATGTAACCAGGTACCCTTCAATCATCCAGTGCGTTATAGCTGCGCTTCATACTATTTTAGTTTAAAATATTCCATAGAACCCATTACTCCTGATGGATAAACCCCAAACCAAATAATCAATAAACTAAGAACCGATAAAGCTATAATACTTACCATATAAAAAACTGGATTTGCTCTTTCCTCTTCGGGTAAGATACTTTTTTGTCCGGCGAACATCGTGGTTATAATCCGGAGATAATAGTACAAACCAATCACGCTACTGATAACGAGGATTAAAGCGGTTATCCAAAATCCCGATTGGAGTCCTGCTGCCAAGATGTAAAATTTACCAACAAAGCCAACCGTGAGCGGTATCCCGGCCAGGGAAAGTAAAGCCGAGCTAAATATACAGGCCAACACAGGGCGTTCCCAAAATAATGCTTTATAGCTTTCTATGTTTTCCGCATCCGTTTCTTTATTTGATAAAACAGTCACTATGCCAAACGCGGTTAGAGTGGTAATAAAATAGGCCATCAAATAAAAGCTAAGGGCTTTTATACTCATCATACTGCCGGGGATAAAGGCAACTAATAAATAACCTAGATGTGCAATAGAGGAATAAGCCAGAATACGCTTTACATTTTTTTGCTGTACCGCAAGCAGGTTACCTATAATCATAGAAGCAATGGCAATACATATTAGAATAAGCATTACAACCTTAAACCTGAAGCCATCAATCATTATAAAAAAGCGAAACAGCACCGCAAATACTCCGCCTTTGGAGGCGGTAGCAATAAAGGCGGTAACCGGTGCGGGAGCGCCCTCATATACATCGGCAGTCCACATATGGAACGGAACCACTGCCAGTTTAAACCCCACTCCTACTAACATCATCCCTAAGCCTGTAAGAAACAGAGGGGATAATGATTGAAGTGACGTTAGGCTGTGGGCTATCATTGAAAACTGCATGCTTCCGGTTTCAAGATAAATTAAGGCCATTCCGAAGAGAAGAAAGGCTGAAGAGAATGCTGCCAAAACAAGGTATTTAATTCCCGCTTCTATATTATGATGCCTTACCCGCAAATAGGCAATCAGGGCGTATAAGCCAACCGTCAAAATTTCAAGGCCGAGGAATAAAGAAACAAAATGCTTACTTACAGCCAACACACAGGCTCCCAATGTACACAGAAAAAGCAATACGTAATATTCTTTCGGGCTTTCTTCTTTTTCTTCAAAATAAATATAAGAAAGGATATTGACCACCAAACTTGAAAAAATGATAAGACCCATAATGAATACCGAAAACCCATCTATAACCAACAATGGTTCAATGTGGTACGGAAGTAATTTTTGAATATAAATAAGTGAAGAAAAGGCAACAATAAATAAAAGCAGACTACTTAGCTGAATTACCCGGTGACTCAATTTTATTGCAATCAAAAGCATAATAAGCACGGAAGAACCGGCAAGTAATATTAATGGCGTAAGAGCGAAAAAATCGTTACCTGACATAGTGTTCTTCTTATTTTTTGACCAGATATTTATGTGTGCTTAATGGTATTTCCTGATAGTTTTCTTGTTGCACATTTTTATTTTCGGGTGGAAAAATATGGGCCAACTTATTAACCATCAGCTTAACTGTATTAATAACCGGTTGTGGATACAAGCCCAGCCATACAATGGATAGCGTGAGAGCTGCCATTACCACTATTTCTCTAAATGAAAAATCACTGATATAATCTGATCTTTCCGATGGCCCTAAAAACACTTTCTGTACAATACGTAGGGAATAAATGGCAGAAAAAACAAGTCCGATTGTGGCCATAATAGTAAGTAATACGTTGGCTTTGAAAGCTCCTAATAATATCAGGAACTCAGCAATAAAATTCCCTAATCCGGGCAAGCCTAAAGATGCCATAGCGAACAGCATTCCTATAGCCCCCATTTGTGGCATCTGGGTCCAAAGTCCACCCATGTGGTTAATGTTACGGGTATGCAGGCGTTCTTTCAACATCCCTGCCATAATGAACAAGGCCCCAGTGCTTATTGCATGGGTAACCAGTTGCATCACAACGCCCTGTAGCGCCAGTTCATTAAAAGCAAAAATACCCAATATCACAAAGCCCATGTGGCTAACACTTGTATATGCTATCAGGCGTTTAAGATCGGTTTGTGAATAAGACAGGATGGCTCCATAAATAATCCCGATAACACCGAAGAGCATTGCCCATGGTGCTAAATCGTGGGCTGCTTCAGGAAATAAAGGAAGAACAAACCTTAATATGCCATAAGCGCCTGTTTTTAATAATAAGCCCGCCAGTATTAAGCTTCCGGCTGTAGGAGCCTCGCTGTGCGCATCGGGCAACCAGGTATGGAACGGCACTATGGGTAATTTCACCACAAAAGCAATCATAAAGCCCAGCATCAACCAAAAAGCAATATGAGGTGGAATGGCAGTTCCCAGTAATTCGAAATAGTTGAAGGTATAAACACCGGTATTTCGGCCATGAATAAAATATAAGCCGATTATAGCCAGCAGCATTAGCAAGCCGCTGGCCTGGGTAAAAATAAAAAACTTGTAGGCAGCATAAACCCTGTTTTCACTCCCCCATATACCAATCAGGAAATACATGGGGATAAGCATTACCTCCCAAAAAAAGTAAAACAAAAACAAATCCACTGCCATGAAAACCCCTGAGATTCCGGCCAATATCCAAAGTAAATTGAAGTAATAAAAACCTACACGTTCTTTCACATCGTTCCATGAACACAAAACAGCCAAAATTCCAAGGAAAAAAGTTAGCACCAGCAGCAACAAACTTAGCCCATCAATAGCCAGGTGAAAGCTTATACCAAATGACGGTATCCAGTCATGCCGGTAGTCAATCATCCAGGTGTTGGTAAGACGGAGATTAATTGTATGGTATTGATTAATCCAAAAAAACACAAAAGCTATAAAACCCACTAATACTGTACAAAGCGCAATCCAGCGCGGTAGGTTTTTATTCCATTGCCCCAACAGGAGGGATAGTAAACCGCCGCCCATTAATATGCCGATGACATAGATAAGTATCATAACATTATTTGCATACTTAATATAATTATTGCACCTATAACCAAACCCATAATATACCACCTTAACGACCCCGACTGGGTAAATGATAATGATTGATAAAGGCGGATAGTGATAAACGTAACACCCTGATAAAGTTTATCAACCACATCATTTTTGTTAACATTAGCCATAAAAACAATAGGCTTTACAATTAGTGTATTATATAATTTATCAAAGCCCCAGCCCGAAAACCAGAAAAGATAAAGATTCATAACAAACCTTGATTGCTTTAATTTTTCAATACGTTGAGGTTGTTTATAATAGAAAACATAAGCCAGGTAAATTCCACCAAGAGTTGACAGCAATGCAAGAATTTGAAATTGCAATTCGGTATTCATACCAGCTTTTAAAATTGTTTCGGGCAATACCTGCTGAAGCAGGTCTGAAAAAAGCCTAAAATGGCCAAAATTATGAGGCAGTTCAATAAAGCCTGCAAAAAGAGAAAAAAAGGCCAGAACAATCAAAGGTACGGTCATTAGCTTGCCGGGACGATGACCAATCTCCGTTTTGGCTTCGCCCCAAAAAACAAGAATCATCATACGGGTGGTATATACTGCCGTAATGAAGGCGCCCAGTAAACCAATAAACCATAGTAAGGGGTTCCCTCCTTCGGCGGCCCAGGCATACCATAGTATTTGATCTTTACTATAAAATCCGGCGCTTATTAATGGCAATGCTGCCAATGAGGCGGACCCTATGAGGAAGGTCCAGAAAATGACCGGAAGTTTATTTTTAAGTCCGCCCATTTTAAAAATATTGTGCTCGTGATGCAATGCTTCAATTACAGCGCCTGCTGCTAAAAATAAAAGAGCTTTAAAAAAGGCATGGATCATGAAATGAAAAATAGCTGCCGCCCATGCGCCTACACCCAATGCCAAAAACATATACCCTATTTGGCTGATGGTAGAGTAAGCCAGTACCCGTTTAATATCATATTGTGTGAGTGCGCTGAAACCGGCTATGAATAAGGTCGCGGCTCCAATTACAGCAACTATCATTTGTGCTATTGGCGACAATTGAAAAATAATATGCATCCTGGAAATGAGGTAAACGCCTGCTGTTACCATAGTAGCGGCATGTATTAGCGCGCTTACAGGTGATGGCCCTGCCATTGCATCGGGCAGCCAGGTTTGCAATGGTAGCTGTGCTGACTTCCCCACACCACCAGCGAGTAATAATAGGGCCGTAATGGTAGCTATTGAGGCCCCTTGGTGCCAAAGAACCGGGGCCTTAGTCAAAATATCTGGAATAGCTAATGTGCCAAACTGATAAAAAATCACAAAAAGCCCTATGGCCATGGCCGTGTCGCCAATACGGGTGATAATAAAAGCTTTGCGGGCTGCATATCCGTTGACCGGGTTTTCATACCAAAAACCTATCAGTAAGTAACTGCACAACCCCACACCTTCCCAACCTAAGTACAGCAGTAATAAATTGTCAGCCAGTACTAATAGGAGCATGGAAAATACAAACAAATTCATGCAGGCAAAAAACCGTGAATAATCTTTGTCACTGGCCATAAAACCTGCCGAATAAATATGTATTAGGGCTCCGATAAACGTTATTACAAAAACAAAAACGAGGGATAATGCATCCAGGAAAAGCGTAATCTTAGGATTGAAATCACCTACTTGCATCCATGTCCATAAGGTTTGGGAATAGTTACCGGTTGCCGGTGGATGGGATAGAAAACCGATACCGATTATAGGCACTATGATAGCTGAAAGGCTTACGCTTCCCGCACCAATTAGGGCAACCCAAACACGGGATAGATGTTTGCCTGCTAATGCCAGTATTAAAAAACCGGCAAAAGGCAAAACTGGTATAAGCCATAACAGGTTATTCATATTTCTTTTTTATTACATGTGTTTCCTTATTCTAAACCCCC
Source organism: Mucilaginibacter sp. (assembly GCA_028288315.1). Taxonomy (GTDB): domain Bacteria; phylum Bacteroidota; class Bacteroidia; order Sphingobacteriales; family Sphingobacteriaceae; genus Mucilaginibacter. The sequence continues at coordinate 5,460 of JAQBNY010000182.1, read as the reverse complement.
TACTCCAATTTTAAACTATCCTTTCATTTCTTTCAACTTATCAATGTCCAGTGATTTATGCTGATGATATATTTGCAGTATCAGCGCCAATCCAATTGAGACCTCTGCTGCTGCCATAGCCAGAATAAAGATGAACATCACCTGCCCGTCTGGTTGTGCCCAGCGTGACCCTGCAGCCACAAAGGCTAAACCCGAAGCATTTAGCATTACCTCTACAGATAGCAGCATAAAAATGATATTCTTTCTAATAATAACACCGGCAATTCCCAGCACAAAAAGTAACCCCGCCAGTAACATGACTATTTCTATGGATGATTTCATAATCTGCCTTCTTCTTTTAAAAATCGATGCAAAATCATTTTTTTATGCTGTCCTATATGTGCCGCGCCCACCACACCTGCCATTAATAACATAGCCGCCAGTTCTACACCAATAAGGTATGGCCTGAATAATGAAATAGCAACAGTTTTGGGATCGACAGTTTGCAGGTTGTATGGTGCTACATCAGCTATAGTGATCAGGTAAAATAATTCAACAAAAAGAATAGCAGACAAAATTGCCGGGCCAATCCAAACCTTTGGTTTCAGCCATTCTTTCTCTTGCCTCGCTGTTTCTTTGCCCAGGTTTAAAAGCATTATCACAAAAATAAAAAGCACCATTATTGCCCCGGCATATATGATAATTTCAAGCAATGCAGCAAACGGTGCACCCAACAAAAAAAAGATCACTGAGATGGATAACAAAGAAATGATGAGGTACAGCAACGCATGTACCGGGTTGTGCCTGGTGATGACCATGATTGTGGAAATCACGGTAACAAACGCGGTTATGTAAAAAACAATATCCATTTTTAAGGTAATAAACTGTGTATATCAACTGGTGGATCCTCGTTGTCACCTTCACCCTTCGCTTTTATACCCGCAGCCAGCCCGGCAACTTTGTAATAGTTATAACCCGGATACTTCCCTTCGCTATTTATTAACAAGTCCTCTTTTTCATAAACGAGGTTCTGCCGGTTGTATTCAGCCATCTCAAAGTCGGGGATTAGCTGAATAGCGTACGTAGGGCAAGCTTCTTCACAATAACCGCAAAAAATACATCTTGAGAAATTGATGCGAAAAAACTCCGGATATCTTCTGCCATTCTCATCTTCAGTAGCCTGTAATGAAATGCAATCTACCGGACAAGCGGCAGCACATAAATAACAACCCACACAGCGCTCACCCATATCCGGGTCACGGGTTAATACAATTCGTCCACGCCAGCGCGGATGCAGTACCACCTTTTCTTCAGGATACTGAATGGTTTCTCTTTTTCTAAACATATGCAGAAAAGTGAGTCCTATTGTTCTTAATATACTGATCATCATTTCTCTTTTTAGGTTATCATTAGTGAAAAAGTGGGTTTTAAATTGCCGCGTACGCCCTTAGTTATCGCGATATATATTATGACATAGTTATTTATTCATCATTAATACAATTCCTCCTGTTATTAGTAAGTTTAATAAAGCCACGGGTAATAATACTTTCCAACCATATTCCATCAACTGATCGTACCTGGGCCTAGGAAGTGAAGCCCTTAGTAGGATGAAAAACAGGATAAAAATGAAAGTTTTAAGTGCAAACCAAATTAAAGGAGGCAAAAATGCCGGTCCTAACCATCCGCCAAAAAACAGGGTAACCGCCATGGCCGAAATGAGTGTAATACCCAGATATTCGCCAATAAAGAACATTCCGAATTTCATCCCTGAATATTCTGAATGAAAACCGGCCACAAGCTCGCTTTCAGCTTCTGGGATATCAAAGGGCAACCGGTGAGTTTCGGCGATACCTGCAATCATGAAAATAACAAACCCTACGGGTTGAGTAATAATAAACCAGCCTCCCTTTTGGGCAAGTACAATATCTGTAAGCCTGAATGACCCTGAAAGCATCACCACGCCCATGAGTGAAAGGCCCATAAACACTTCATAACTAATCATTTGAGAGGCTCCACGTAATGCCCCGAGCAGAGAGTACTTGTTGTTGGATGCCCAGCCACCCAGTACTATGCTGTAAACGCCAAGAGATGACATTGCCAGAAAGAAAAGCAAGCCAATACTCAGGTCGGCAATGAGAATGCCTGGTGCATAAGGAATAATTACAAAGCTCATGAGTACAGTAGCGCCAATAAGAGTTGGGGCAATCACAAAAATTGTTTTATCAGCAAATGGAGGGATCCAGTCTTCCTTAAAAAACAGTTTAATAGTATCGGCGACTACTATTAACAAACCAAACGGCCCTGCACGATTTGGGCCATATCTATCTTGCCAAAGTGCCAACATTCGCCGTTCCAGCCAAATTAGCCAGGCAGCTATTGTAGTTAATGTAAATAACAATACTACAATCATCAATAGATATGGAAGTATTATACTCATATTGATGCTTTAGTTAAAACCCCTTTTGCCGGCCAGGCAATACCGCCAAGTCCGGGAATGTTGAAAGGTATACCTGCCAGGCCCTTAGGCAGCTCTTCATTTATTTTTGCAGGCAAGTCATAATAATACTGTTCTTTGATCTGCACCTGTACAACATCGTTTTCGCTGATATTTAAATTTGCCGCATCATGTTTGTTTATAACAATATAAGGCCGGGGAGAGCGTTGTGCAACACCGGGTGTATAAATACTGAGTTCCTCGGAGCCAAAAATGTGCGGTAAAGGCACAAGCAGCCATTCCCCTGGCGATGGTTTAAAAATCGGAGGTATATTATTTTGAAATGTATTTTCAGTAACGGCATTTTCCGCGAACAACCTTTTGCCGGGGTCACCACCTTGCAAAGGGCCGCCAACCTCTGCCTGGTATTTGTTAATGGACTGTACCGAATTCCAGCCCGGCGCCCAATAAAAGGGGATTAAAGGAGCAGGCGGCATTCCTTTATAGCCTTCCATTGTAAATGATAAGGCCGAATCAGGATCTTCAGGTGGTTTAGGTTCACTTACATTAATGTTGGCCAGCATAGCGGTACGGCCACTATAACGATGTGGTTCACGAGGAACTTTCTGTCCGAAAATGCGAAAATCAGCGGGCGGAGCTACGGTTTCTGCCCCTTTAAACTGGGGCATTAATTCAACCATTTCGGCCATTAAATCGCCTGGCGTAATCAAATCTTCCATACCTACACCATTTTTAAACTGCCTGAATTCGTCCAGCCACCTCCAGCTTTCTCTTAAATTTTCATTCTTAGGCATAAACACCTGAAAGAAACATTGCGCCCTTCCTTCGTTATTAACCATTGTCCCATCAGCTTCGGCAAAGGTGCCAACGGGTATCAATACATTTGCCCGGTTAGTAGTATCATTGTGCAAATGATCAAGCACAATAACTTGTTTGCAATAGTCAAATAAACTGTCAATATCCTTTTTAGCACCTCTGCGGTACAAATCATTTTCTACAATAATCACAGTATCAGCTTCTCCCCTTTCCAAAATTTCCGCCGCCCGGTTTAATGATGGGGCCTGCATCATAGCCAACCCCATAGAGTTACATTCAGGCACTACAAAGCACAAGCTGGCTTTTTTATCTTCGGTGCCCAGGGCAAAAGCTATGTTTGAAGCAGCTTTAATAATAGCTTCATTACACAAGCTTGTTCCGCAAATTATTAATGGCCTTTCAGCTTTTTTTAGGGTGTCTGCAATGTGCCGGGCAAGGTTTAAACTATCATCATCCATATCCCCTGGTGCGGGGGCTGTGTTGTTCAGATAATTGGTAATGGCAAAGCCCAACCGTGCAATATCATCAGGTGATATATATAGGCTATTGGAGGCAATTTCGTTCAGTTTGGTTTGAATTGGATAGGCTATAAAAAGCGCTCCTTTATCCTGCTGGGCAAACTCACGTAACGCGGCATCATGCCAGGAGGGTATATTTATTTGCTGCGCATTTTCAAAAGGTTTTTTTTGTACGGCCTGCCTTAGTGCCAACGCCAGCCGTGGCGCAGAATTAGTCACATCTTCCCCCAGTATTAAAACGGCATCGGCGGATTCTGTTTCTTTTAAAGTAGGTGTATGAATGTGCCCTGAGTTTACCATATCAAGGACAGTTCTCATTAGCTGAGCTTCAGTTTCGGAAATACCCTGGTAAAAGTTCTCTTTTCCTACCAGTTGCATCAGAGCAAAGTTCGATTCAAGTGATGCCCGCGGCGAACCAATACCTATTACTTTATTGTTCGATAAAGTCTCGGTAAGATGGTTATATAAACTTTGTTTATCCACCGCATCCGGAATTTTGCTGCGTATTAAAGGTTGCTGAATACGGTTAATGCTGTTTACAAATTCGTACCCAAACCTCCCCCTGTCACAAATAAAATAACCGTTTACCTCGCCATTAAAGCGGTTGGTGATCTGCCTGAGTTCTCCATATCGTTCCCCCGCAATAATATTACAGCCCAGACTGCAGTGCTGGCAAATAGAGGGTGCCATGGTCATATCCCATTTTCGGGTGTAATGTTCTTTGAGGGTTTTGTCGGTAAAAACCCCGGTAGGGCAAACTTCTGCCAGGTTACCGCTAAACTCGTTTTCAAGTATGCCATCCTGTGCCCTTCCAAAATAAACATGATCATGGGCTGCAAATACATCCAGATCTTTTCCGCCTGCATAATCTTTATAAAACCTAACACAACGATAACACTGTATACAGCGGTTCATTTCATGATTGATAAACGGACCCAGATACTGGTTTTTATAAGTGCGTTTTTTGTATTGAAACCTACGATAAGTGTGGCCTGTCATCACGGTCATGTCCTGTAAATGGCATGAACCTCCCTCATCACAAACAGCGCAATCATGCGGATGATTAGTCATGAGCCATTCTATAACCTGTGAGCGAAAAGCTTTGGCGGTGGGATCATTAACAGACAAGTACATATTGTCTCTCACTGATTCCATGCATGACATTACTAACCGGCCATTGGTGTCCTGTTCGTCTTTAAAAAGTTTAATGGCACATTGACGGCAGGCACCTATAGACCCCATAGCAGGATGCCAGCAAAAATAAGGCAAGTTAAAACCAAGCGTAAGGCAGGTTTCGAGCAAGTTTTTGCCGGGTTTTACTTCGTAAGCTTTACCATCAATATAAATTACTGCCCTTGTGTTTTACCTCCACGGACATCTTTTTTCGTTTATATGCTTTTCAAAATCTTCGCTAAAATATTTCAGGCCGCTTTGCAGCGGTTCCATTGCTCCGGGTGCCAGGGCACAGAATGTGTTTCCCGGTCCTAAGAATTTGGTATGCATCTTTAATAATTCCAAATCTTCCGGCCGGCCATCACCATTTTCAATGGAAAGCAAAATCTTTTCCGTCCAGGGCAACCCTTCCCTGCAGGGCGTGCACCAGCCGCAAGATTCCTGCGCAAAAAAATGCTCCAGGTTATGCACAAAACCAACCGGGCAAGTATGGTCGTCAAGAATGATCATTGTGCCTGT
>JAQBNY010000141.1 GCA_028288315.1 Mucilaginibacter sp. | reverse complement strand
CATCTAACTACCAGGGTTTATATCTGTATATTACAGGTATTAAAACTGTTGAAGCGAATAATGTGCAGGGGTTGAGCCTGCTTAAACTTTCCTTTTACGACGGAACAAATATGGCACAGGCCGCTGCAGAGGTAACAGCGCTCACAAACAGGGCTTTTGCCACTATGCCAAGCGGTACACCTCCTCCTATTATTCTTCGTTTTGATGCTTCAAGCCTTCCTATTGGGCAGCTTACGCTAAGTAGTACAAAACGCAACAATAATCAACTGCTTGATTTGGCAGCCACACTGGTGAGGCCGAATTTTTCCAGTGTGCCGGGCCTTACAGCTCCGCCACCCGTAGGCGGAAACGCCCGTACAGTGGTAATTGATGTAAATCCCTCATTGATGCGGAGCCATAACATTACCCCGGAACAAGTCACTGCCGCGGTACAGGATAATAACCAGATTTCGCCGGCCGGCAACGTGCGTATAGGGAACCTCATGTACCTTACACCTGCCAATACTGTTATTAAAAAAGTAAAGCAGTTTGAAGACATTCCTTTACAATATCAAAATGGGGCCACCATTTATCTAAAGGATATTGCAAGGGTTACAGATGGTGCCGATATTACCAGCGGTTATGCTTATATAGATGGTAAAAGATCTATTTATATGCCGGTAATTAAAACTGCAAGTGCTTCTACATGGTCGGTTGTACAGGGTTTAAAAAAGCAAATCCCTTACATGCAAAGCTTGCTGCCGCCAGATGTTAAACTAAAATTTGAATTTGATCAGTCCATTGCTGTAATTAATTCTGTAAAAAGCCTCATAAGTGAAGGGGTTATAGGAGCAATACTAACCGGTATTATGGTGCTGATTTTTCTTGGCGACTGGCGGAGCGCGATTATTGTAATCCTCAACATTCCCATTTCAATTATTGTTGGTGGCTTGCTGCTGAAATTATTCGGGCAAACTATTAACATAATGACGCTTGGCGGCTTGGCTTTGGCCATTGGTATTTTGGTGGATGAATCAACAGTAACCATAGAGAATATTCACCGGCACCAGGAAATGGGTAAATCAAAAACGCGGGCCATTGCTGATGCTTGTGAAGAGATAGCCTTACCTAAGTTGCTGATTTTATTAAGCATACTCGCTGTGTTTGTACCCGCATTTTTTATGGCCGGGATACCTAAAGGTATGTTTTTACCCTTATCATTAGCAGTAGGGTTTTCTATGATAGCAGCTTTCCTGTTGTCTCAAACCTTTGTTCCTGTTTTATCTAACTGGCTCTTAAAGGACCATGACCATCAGGAACATGAAGTAAAAGAAGAGCATAAGCCTTCAAGATTTGATAGACTGGAAGAGTGGTTTCAAAACCTGCTTGGCAGGATGATGAAAAGACGGGGATTATATATAATTGCCTACGTAATACTGGCTTTTGGTATTGTTGCTATCGGCCTTAAGACAATTGGGACAGATATTTTACCCAAGGTAAATTCCGGACAATTTCAGATGCGCATAAAGGCCCCTGTTGGTACCCGCTTAGAAACTACTGAGAAGCTTATGCTACAGGCACAGCAAAGTTTATATGATATTGTAGGCAAACAAAATGTAGAAATTATTTCGTCATTTGCTGGGTCACACCCTTCAACTTATCCTACCATTCCTATTATATTTTTTATGAGCGCGTCTGACCAGGCTATTATGCAGGTGGCTCTTAAACCTACGTATAAATTCGATCTGGATAATTTAAAAGAAACGATCAGACATCGTTTACACACGGTAATGCCACAGGTAAAAGTTACGTTTGAACCAATTGACCTGACTGATAAAATAATGAGCCAGGGAAGTACCACACCTATAGAAGTTGCTGTTACCGGTAAAAATCTGGATCAAAGCCAGGCCTATGCCAATAAAGTAATGGCAGGATTAAAAAAGGTGTCATTTTTACGTGACGTTCAACAAAAAGAAGCATTGAACTATCCAAGTATTGAGATTAATATAGACAGGCAGAAGGTAAAACAACTGGGCTTAACTATGGCCAGTGTTGGCAGTACCATAACTGATGCAACATCTTCCAGCCGTTTTACTCAAAAAATATTATGGCTTGATCAAAGCAATGCAACAAGTTATAATGTACAGGTGCAGGTTCCAATGATTGCTATGAAGAGCCTGGAGGATATGAAAGCAATTCCTTTATTACAAGGAAAGCAAACACCAACATTAGGCGACGTTGCATCATTAAAAATAAGTACTATGGTTGAACAGTATGACCGTAAAGGCGCAGTGCGGTTCTTATTAATAGGAGCCAATATTAACCAGGTTGACTTAGGTAAGGCATCAAAGGCTGTAGACCAGGTTTTAAAGGATGCTGGTACGCCACCTGTGGGTACCAAAGTAGAAAAACGAGGGTTAACAAATTTGCTTGATGAAACAATGGCCAGCTTACAAACCGGTTTATTAATAACCGTAATAGTATTGCTGTTAATGCTGGCTGCTAATTATCAATCATTTAAACTGGCCTTTGTGGTAGTAACCACTATACCGTCGGTATTGGCCGGGTCTATGATAGTGCTGTTAGCTACCGGCTCTACGCTCAACCTGGAATCATATATGGGTATCATTATGTCGGTTGGTGTATCGGTTGCTAATGCCATTTTATTGATCACCAATGCCGAACATATTCGCCTTGAAGAGAAGGATTCCATTACATCTGCGATCAAGGCCGCCGGGATACGACTTAGGCCAATATTAATGACCAGTATTGCCATGATAGTAGGTATGATACCAATGGCTTCTGGCCTTGGTGAAGCCGGTGGCGAAACCGCTCCATTAGGAAGAGCTGTAATAGGCGGCTTGCTCTTTTCTACTTTTGCGTCCCTACTAATTCTGCCCTTAATCTTTTCAATGGTACAAAAGAAATCTTCTTTAACCTCTGTGTCTTTAGATCCGGATGATAAGGATAGCATTTTTTATGATGGTGCCCCAGCTAAACTTAATTAAATCTCAATTGATATGACAACATTAAAATATTTCAAAAACGGGTTTTATTATACCCTTGTTTTACTGCCTGTGTTTCTTACTTCATGCAGCAGTAATGCTAATCAACCACAACAGGCCGACAGTTCTGCCGTAGATGTTCAGGCCCTTTCTTTAAAACATGGACAGCTTAACTCCAATGTTACTATATCAGGCCAGCTACTACCATATCAGACAGTTGATCTGTACCCCAAAGAGAACAGCTTTGTTAAAAGTCTGAATGTAGATATTGGCTCTGTAGTAAAAAAAGGCGATCTGTTGCTTACGCTTGAAGCTCCGGAAATGGTATCGCAATACAACCAGGCGCAATCTACATTAAATACCCAGTTAGCTATTTACAAAGGTAGTAAAGCTAATTATGACAGGTTGTACCATACCAGTCAAACCCCCGGAACAATCTCGCCTAATGATCTGGATCTGGCCCATTCCAAAGCAAGTGCTGATAGTGCCCAGTGGGTTGCTGCCAAAG
>JAQBNY010000090.1 GCA_028288315.1 Mucilaginibacter sp. | reverse complement strand
CAAAAATCTAAAAAATTAGTTTAACAGATGATTTTTTTTTTATAAATTTGCTTTTCAATATTTTTTAACTAAAATTGCATTGTTTTCCTTTGCATTTCTTGCACTAAAGAAACAATTGATCACCAACATTATTATTATTCTAATATTTGCCTGGGCTTAATTTTTGCATTACAGGGTTAAACTATAATTTTCTTTCAAATAAAAAATCCTTTTGAACTATATTTCATCTCATGTCTGATACCATCGAATTGAACGACAAACTCGTTTCTGAGTTGCGCGATATTGCAAAAAGTTTAGGAATTGCTGAAGCAGACGAGCTTAGAAAAGCCCAGCTTGTAACTGCAATTGTTAAACAGCAGCAACTAATTGAAGCCGCCCGGAATCAACAAAATATTGTTAATACTAATTACTCTGAAAAAACTGCTGTACCTGCAGAAGTTGTTGAAGCCGGCGATAATGGCGAAAAAACACGTAAGAGAACCCGCACTATAAAATCAAAGAATGAACCTCGTGTTGAAGTTCCTTTAAATGATACAAATTTATTTGAGGAGGACGACGAAGAGGAGTTGCAAAACAACCCGCCTGAAAACTTTGCCACCCAACCTGTTGCAGCTGCTGCCCCTACTGAAGATGGCCTGCCTGCCAGAGTTGAACAGGCAGACCAGCCGGTAACTGCTGATAACCGCCCTCAAAAATTTGACAGGCGTAGTAACCATCAGCAAAAAAACCAGGAACCGGCCATTAATCTTGATTTTGATAATGTAATTGTTAATGAAGGTGTATTAGAAATTATGCCTGATGGCTATGGTTTCCTGCGCTCGTCAGATTATAATTACCTTACGTCTCCTGATGATATTTACGTATCGCAATCGCAAATAAAATTATTTGGTTTAAAAACCGGCGATACTGTTCGCGGTAGCATACGCCCTCCAAAAGAAGGTGAAAAATATTTTCCACTAGTACGTGTAGAAGCCATTAACGGCCGTATACCTGCCGAAGTGCGTGACCGTGTTCCTTTTGATCACTTAACACCGCTTTTCCCATCAGAAAAATTAAGCCTGTTCACTGATGCCGGTAACTATTCAACCCGTATCATGGATCTGTTCTCGCCAATTGGTAAAGGCCAGCGTGGTTTAATTGTGGCCCAGCCTAAAACTGGTAAAACCATGTTATTAAAGGATGTGGCTAACGCTATAGCAAAAAACCACCCCGAAGTTTACTTGATTATTCTTTTAATTGATGAGCGTCCGGAAGAGGTAACTGATATGGCCCGCAGTGTACGTGCCGAAGTAGTATCATCAACCTTTGATGAGCCTGCAGAGCGCCACGTTAAAATTGCCAACATTGTGCTTGAAAAAGCAAAGCGAATGGTAGAGTGCGGCCATGATGTAGTTATCCTGTTAGATTCCATTACCCGTTTGGCACGTGCTTATAATACAGTTGCACCGGCATCCGGTAAAATATTATCAGGTGGTGTTGATGCTAATGCATTGCACAAACCTAAACGTTTCTTTGGAGCGGCCCGTAATATTGAGGATGGCGGCTCATTAACCATAATTGCTACAGCACTTACTGAAACCGGATCTAAAATGGACGAGGTTATCTTTGAAGAATTTAAAGGTACAGGTAACATGGAGTTGCAACTGGATAGAAAACTATCTAATAAACGTATATTCCCTGCTATTGATATTACTGCATCAAGTACCCGTCGTGACGACCTGTTGCTTGACCGCGATACCTTGCAACGTATATGGATATTGCGCAACCACCTGGCCGATATGAACTCACAAGAATCAATGGAGTTTTTACAGGCACAAATCAGAGGCACAAAAACCAATGAGGAATTCTTGATTTCAATGAATTCATAATAATATATTTATGTGTATGGAGTTATAATTTAGCATAATGTTAGCTTATAATTTCATGCATTTTAAGAAAATTATGATACCTTCATAACATCATGAAGAGACGGGTAAAAAAACACCTTCCAAATGCAATAACATGTGCTAATTTGTTTAGCGGGTGTATAGGCATAGTCTTTACCTTTCAAGACAATTTGGTTTTTGCTTCATATGCCATTTTCCTGGCAGCGATATTTGACTTTTTTGATGGCTTTGCATCGCGGGTACTTAAATCATACTCCGGCATAGGTAAAGATCTTGATTCATTGGCTGATATGGTAAGCTTTGGTGTATTACCTTCGGCAATAATGTATGAGTTGCTGTTACAGGCACCGCAAATAAACCATGTAAGTGAATATCTTAATTATGTGGCCTTCCTGATACCGGTATTCTCAGCCCTGAGGCTGGCAAAGTTCAATACCGATTGCAGGCAAGCCGAAAGCTTTATAGGCCTGCCTACACCGGCAAATGCCATACTGATAGCTTCTATCCCACTAATATTGCAGCAATACGGCAGTATTGCACCTTATATTTTAAATCCGTACGGGTTAACTTGCTTTATTGTTGTAATGTGTACCCTGCTGGTTGCCGAAATACCTTTAATGTCGCTTAAATTTAAGAACACCGATTTTAATAAAAATATTTTTCGTTATTTATTGCTCCTGTTTTCGGCAATACTCATTCTATTTTTTAAATTTGCCGCAGTTCCGGTGGTTATAGTAATGTATATCACCCTTTCTTTAATTCAACTTAAATTTACAAATGACAAAGTTCCTG
>JAQBNY010000072.1 GCA_028288315.1 Mucilaginibacter sp. | reverse complement strand
GCCTTAAAGATTTTTACCTTTGACAAAAGTAACCATTATGAGCTTAGCAATAAAAGATATTCTCAATCATTTACATATTAACGACATAAATGATGCTTTTAGTACGGGCAGCACATGGGGCAGCAGCTCAAATGCTTCTGTAAAAGACATTATTTCGCCAGTTGATGGGAAAAAAATAGCTGCTGTAAAATTCGCCTCAACTGATGATTATAACATCGTAGTTGAAACCGCTGCAAAAGCCTTTAAAACATGGCGGCAAATACCTGCGCCAAAGCGTGGGGAAATAGTACGGCAGATAGGTGATTCATTAAGAGCCAACAAAAAACAGCTGGGCACACTGGTTTCATACGAAATGGGCAAAAGCCTGCAGGAAGGTTACGGCGAGGTACAGGAGATGATTGATATATGTGATTTTGCCGTAGGTTTAAGCAGGCAGTTGTACGGCCTCACCATGCACAGCGAACGCCCGGAGCACCGTATGTATGAGCAATATCATCCGCTGGGTATTGTTGGCGTTATATCGGCTTTTAACTTTCCGGTAGCGGTTTGGAGTTGGAACGCTATGCTGGCCTGGGTATGCGGCGATGTATGCATTTGGAAACCATCAGAAAAAACACCGTTAACTGCCATTGCCTGTCAGCATATAGCGCAGGAGGTTTTTAAACGTAATAATATTGATGAAGGCGTATCATGCCTGGTAATAGGCGACCGTAATATTGGCGAACTAATGGCTAATGATACCCGCGTGCCTTTAATATCAGCCACCGGATCAACCCGTATGGGTAAGGCGGTTAGTGCGGCTGTTGGCGCCCGTTTAGGTAAAAGCCTGTTAGAGCTGGGTGGCAATAATGCTATCATTATTACAGAAAATGCCGATTTAGATATGTCGCTTATTGGTGCTGTGTTTGGCGCGGTTGGTACTGCCGGCCAAAGATGTACCAGTACACGCAGGCTCATTATTCATGAAAGTGTTTATGAAGCTTTTAAACAAAAACTGATTAGCGCCTATGCACAGATAAAAATTGGCAACCCGCTTGATGAGAACAACCACATGGGGCCGCTAATTGATGTGGATGCGGTTGCCCTTTATTTGGCTTCCATTGAAAAATGCAAGGCCGAGGGTGGCAAATTTGTTGTTGAAGGCGGTAAGCTGGAAGGCGAAGCCTATGCATCTGGCTGTTATGTAAAGCCTTGCATTGCAGAGGTAGAGAACCATTACAAAATTGTTCAGCACGAAACATTTGCGCCTATTCTTTATTTAATAAAATATTCAACTATTGAGCAAGCTATCGAATTGCAAAATGGTGTGCCTCAAGGACTATCATCTGCCATTATGACTAATAACTTGCGCGAAGCAGAAACATTTTTATCATATGCTGGTTCTGACTGTGGCATTGCTAACGTTAACATAGGAACCTCAGGAGCCGAAATTGGCGGCGCGTTTGGCGGCGAGAAAGAGACCGGCGGCGGCCGTGAATCAGGGTCTGATGCATGGAAAGTTTATATGAGGCGCCAAACCAATACTATAAACTATTCAAAAACGTTGCCTTTAGCACAGGGTATTAAATTTGATCTGTAATAATTTTTAAACACTAAGGACATTTTTTTAACAATGCACAAAATTTGCAAACTTATAAGCGGAGCCGTTCTATGCAGCGCCGTACTTATCAACTATACTTCAGTAGCGCAAACAGCGCCAAACCCACCAGTAACAGCCGCTGCAGCGGTTGCAACAGAACTTCCGAAGAACTGGCACACCATGGACCTCAAGACAGATGGTTATTTTGGTATAAGTCTTAACCAGGCCTACCTGTTTGTAAAAGGTAAAAAAAGCAAACCGGTAGTAGTAGCCACTATTGATAGCGGCATTGATACAGCCCAGGCCGATTTGAAACCAATACTTTGGGTAAATACCAAAGAAATTCCGGGTAACGGCATTGATGATGACAAGAATGGCTATGTTGATGACATACACGGATGGGATTTTTTAGGTGGCCCGGGTGGCAAATGTAATTTTACCGAAACCACCGAAGAGGTGCGTGAGTATAACCGGTTAAAAGAAAAATATGCTAACGTAACAACCGCCCCTGCAGGTAACGATAAAGAGTATGCTTACTGGTTAAAGGTTAAGGAAACACATGATGCTACTGTAACCAAATCACAAGGCGAAATTCAGCAGCTACAACCTGTTATGAATGCGTTAATGGTTACCAGTGGCTATATTAAACAGGCGCTTAACCTAAAAGCGGATGGCTCTTTTAAACTTATCGACCTGGATAAAATTAAAACCGCTAATGACACCATTAACCGCAGCAAATATGTTTGGGAATCGGTTTTTCAGCAGGAAGGTGGCGACACGGACAATGCCAAGATTATAAAGGACCTGAGCGAATATTTAGCCAAGTTAAACAATGATGTTAGCCCGGACCTGAATGCTCGCAAGCGCATTATTGGTGACGACCCAAATGTTAATGATGGCAAACCTTATGGTAACAACCTTTTAAAATTTGCTGATGCATCGCACGGAACAGGTGTTGCAGGTTTAATTGGCGCAGTGCGTAATAATAAATATGGCATAAATGGTGTTGCTGATAATGTTAGAATAATGGGCATTAAAGCTGTCCCTAATGGCGACGAATACGACAAAGATGTTGCTAACGCGATACATTACGCGGTTGATAATGGCGCAAAGGTGATTAACATGAGCTTTGGTAAAAAGCTGTCGCCGCATAAGGCATGGGTTGATGAAGCGTTTAAATATGCTGCCGCGAAAGATGTACTGCTGGTACAGGCATCAGGTAACGACAACCAGGACGTGGATGCTAAACCGGAGTTCCCGAACGATATTTTCGAGGATGGTTCGGCAACCGATGCCCCTAATGTGATAAGTGTTGGTGCTTCGGCAGAAAAACAGGATGAAAACCTTGCAGGCACTTTTAGCAACTATGGCAAAACCAATGTGGATGTATTTGCACCGGGCGTAAAGGTCACTTCTATTGATATGGATGCTGAATTTAACACTGCCGATGGCACCAGCTTTGCATCGCCTATTACAGCGGGTATAGCAGCATTAGTATTGGAATACTATCCAAACCTTAGCGCTAAACAATTGAAACAGGTTATATTGGAATCGGCAACGCCACTAACCGGCACCATGGTATTAAAACCAGGCAGCAAAACAGATAAGGTTGATTTTACAACCCTGTCAAAAACAGGCGGTGTGGTAAATGCCTACAGAGCATTGGTAGCAGCCAGCAAATTAAAAGGCGATAGAAAATAAGAATTTTAATCATCACTTTTTGTCATGCTGAACGTAGCGAAGCATCTAATCGCTAATGCATAGTTGATAGATCCTTCGCTCTCGCTACCCATGACATGTTTGGTTATATGGGTCATGCTGAGCTTGTCGAAGCATTGCGAGGTGGGCCATTGCGCACGGCCCTTCGACAAGCTCAGGATGACCCAGCAAATGTCATTTCCCTTTCAGAATCCAATGGAGTTAATAACTCAGGATGACAAGTTGATTAAAAACCAAAAAGCCATTCTTAAAAAAGAATGGCTTTTTATTATAAATCTGTCATTCTGGGCGAGAGCAAAGAATCTATTGTAATAATACCGGGCGACTAAAATATCGCCTCTGCTATTTTCTTAGTTGGACCAGGGTTACCCATGGTATAAAAGTGCAGTACCGGCGCTCCAAACTTTACCAGTTCTTTGCATTGGTTTATCATCCATTCAATACCTACATCTTTCACATTCTTTTCATCTTTACAGTCATGTATAGCGTCGCTTAATTCTTCAGGAATGTCTATATGGAATGTCTTAGAAAGATTAACCAATTGCTTTGATGTAGTAATTGGTTTCAATCCCGGAATAATTGGCACATTAATACCCACGGCACGGCAGTTATTCACAAAATCAAAATACTTTTGATTATCAAAAAACATTTGGGTAACAACGAAACCCGCCCCCATATCAACCTTTTGCTTTAAGTATTTAAAGTCGGTTTTTAAATTTGGCGCCTCAAAATGTTTCTCCGGATAACCCGCAACACCTATACAAAAATCTGTCTGATAAACACCTTCATGGTTCTCATGCAGGTAAATGCCTTTATTCATGTTAGCCACCTGTTGCAGCAAATCAGTAGCGTAGCAATGACCATTAGGCGTAGGTATAAAGGACGAATCGCCTCTGCGGGCATCGCCACGTAGTACCAGTACATTATCGATACCTAAAAACTGCAGATCTACCAAACCATTTTCAGTCTCATCCTTGGTAAAACCACCACACAGCAAATGCGGAACGGTATCTACTTTATACTTATTCATTATAGCCGCGCAAATGGCAATTGTACCGGGGCGTTTACGATAAGCAAGTTTTTCCAGCAATCCGGTTTCATGCTGTTTATAAATATAATCCTCACGTAAGGATGTTACATCAATAAACGGCGGTTTAAATTCCATCAACGGGTCAATAGCATCGTAAATACCCTGTATGCTCTGCCCCTTTAATGGCGGTATCAATTCAAAAGAAAATAAGGTTTTGCCGTTGGCGTTTTTTATATGTTCGGTTATCTTCATGTTCGATTTATCTTTCCGTTGCGTCATTGCGAAGTACGAAGCAATCTTCGACCTGCTTATCGCCTACTTTTCTATCGAGGATTGCTTCGTACCTCGCAATGACGCTTTATATTTATTTCGCTCCTCCTAATAATTTATATTCGGTCCCAGCCATCTTTCCACTGTTTCAACCGACATATTTTTCCGCTTTGCGTAATCCTCTACCTGATCTTTACTGATCTTTCCTAAACCAAAATATCTTGCCTCAGGATGTGCAAAGTAGAAACCGCTTACTGATGCTGCCGGCATCATTGCCAGGCTTTCCGTAAGGTACATATGCGCGTTATCTTCAGCTTTTAGTATTTCAAATAAAGTTGTTTTCTCGGTATGATCCGGGCAGGCAGGATAACCTGGTGCCGGGCGTATACCCTGATACTGTTCTTTAATCAGTTCGTCAGCTTCAAGCTGCTCTGTCTTGGCATAGCCCCAGTACTCCTTGCGTACCAGCTCATGCATTTTTTCGGCAAAGGCTTCAGCAAAGCGGTCGGCAAGTGCTTTAGCCATAATGCTGTTGTAGTCATCATGATCCTTTTCAAACTCGGCCACTAACTCGTCGCAGCCAATACCCGTAGTTACCGCAAAGCCGCCCCAGTAATCGGGCACTCCGCTTTCTTTTGGCGCTATAAAATCTGACAGGGCATAATATGGCTCGCCTTTTACTTTTTCTGCCTGCTGACGAAGTGTATGTATGCGGGTAAGCAAATGCTGGCGGGTATCATCAGTATATATCTCAATATCATCACCAACGCTGTTTGCCGGCCAAAAGCCAATTACGCCGTTTGCACGTAATAGTTTGTTATCAACAATGCGCTTTAACAGTACCTGTGCATCGTCATAAAGCTTTTTAGCCTCAACACCCACGTACTTGTCATCAAATATTTTAGGATAACTGCCACGCAGCTCCCAAGTATGGAAGAAAGGTGTCCAGTCAATATATGGCACCAACTCCTCTAACGGATAAGCTTCAAAAACCTTTGTACCGGTTAAAGTTGGTTTAGGCGGTACAGAACCATTCAGGTTAATCTCACATCGCTGTC
Organism: Mucilaginibacter sp.; assembly: GCA_028288315.1. GTDB lineage: Bacteria > Bacteroidota > Bacteroidia > Sphingobacteriales > Sphingobacteriaceae > Mucilaginibacter. The sequence goes on along the minus strand of JAQBNY010000072.1, from coordinate 3,455 downwards.
CTCGTGCTTCCTCAATGCTTACAAAACGCTTATCGTTCTTTTTGTTGGCATGTGCTTCGCGAGCTTTAGCATACTCATCTTTTATTCCCTGAATATAGCCATCACGATTATCCTTATTCATTAAGCTACTGCAAACCGTTACGCTGCGCGATGCATCCAATACGTGTATAGCAGGGCCGGAGTAATTAGGTGCAACTTTTACTGCCGCATGGATACGTGATGTTGTAGCACCCCCAATAATTAATGGTATGGTAAACTCCTGGCGCTCCATTTCTTTTGCAAAGTGTACCATTTCATCCAACGATGGAGTTATCAATCCGCTAAGGCCAATAATATCAACATCATGCTTTTTAGCTTCTTCAATAATGCGTTGGGCAGGTAACATTACCCCAAGGTATATCACCTCAAAGTTATTACAAGCCAATACAACACCAACTATATTTTTACCAATATCATGCACATCGCCTTTAACAGTGGCCATTAATATTTTGCCTGCGTTGGCCCTGCTTCCGCTACTATCCTCTCCGGCATCTATAACACGTTGTTTTTCCAGTTCAATAAATGGCAGCAAGTAAGCCACAGCTTTTTTCATTACACGTGCAGATTTTACTACCTGCGGCAAAAACATTTTACCTGCTCCAAACAGGTCACCTACTACATTCATACCATCCATAAGCGGACCTTCAATTACTTCTAAAGGTTTGGCAAACTTAAGGCGGGCCTCCTCTACATCCTCATCAAGGTATTCAATAATACCTTTTACTAATGCATGTGATAAGCGTTTTTCAACCGGGTCCTTGCGCCACTCTTCGTCGCGCACAATTTCTTTACCTTTACTTTTTATGGTATCGGCAAATTCAACCAACCGCTCAGTAGCATCCTCCCGGCGGTTTAGCAAAACATCCTCAACAAGTTCCAGCAGGTTCTTTGGTATCTCTTCATAAACCTCCAGCATACCTGCGTTTACAATGCCCATATCCAAACCAGCACCAATAGCATGGTATAAAAATGCCGAGTGCATAGCCTCACGTACCGTGTTATTTCCTCTAAACGAGAATGATATATTACTTACACCACCGCTCACTTTTGCGTAAGGTAAGTTTTGTTTTATCCAACGGGCAGCCTCAATAAAGTCTACCGCGTAGTTATTATGTTCTTCAAGTCCTGTTGCTACGGTCAATATATTTGGGTCGAAGATGATATCCTGCGGAGGGAAACCAACCTTATCAACCAATATACGGTATGAGCGCTCGCAGATTTCTTTACGTCGTTCCAATGAATCGGCCTGACCAGTTTCATCAAAAGCCATCACAACCGTGGCAGCACCGTAGCTTAATATTTTGCGGGCATATTCAATAAATTTTTCCTCGCCCTCTTTAAGGGAGATAGAGTTTACAATACCCTTCCCTTGCAGGCATTTTAGCCCGGCTTCAATCACCGTCCATTTAGATGAATCGATCATGATAGGCAGCTTGGCAATATCAGGCTCAGAGGCAACCAGGTTCAGGAATTTCACCATCACCGCTTCTGAATCTATCATACCCTCATCCATGTTAATGTCAATGATCTGGGCACCGCCTTCTACCTGTTGCAGGGCAACAGCAAGCGCGGCTTCATAATCTTCGGCTAATATCAGTTTTGAGAATTTAGGCGATCCCGTAATATTGGTACGCTCGCCTATGTTAGCAAAGTTAGTTTCGGGAGTTAAAGTAACGGCCTCTAATCCGCTCAGGCGTAAATAAGGCTCAATAACCGGCTTTTTACGGGGCGCGTATTTAGCAGCTCTTTCGGCAATACATTTAATATGCTCAGGCGTAGTACCACAACAGCCTCCCACAATATTTACCAACCCTGCTTTTATAAAATCATCAACCTGGTGGGCAGTTTCATGCGGAGTTTCGTCATAAGCACCAAACTCATTAGGCAAACCGGCATTAGGGTATGCCGATATAAACACATCAGCTTTTTCAGAAAGTTCCTCTAAGTGAGGGCGCATTTCTTTTGCACCCAAAGCGCAGTTTAATCCTACTGACAGCAAATTAGCATGACGGATAGAATTCCAGAATGCTTCAACCGTTTGACCCGAAAGGGTGCGGCCGGATGCATCAGTAATAGTGCCCGATATCATGATAGGCAAATGTATACCCGTTTCATTAGCATAACGGTTTATGGCAAACAGCGCTGCCTTAGCATTAAGCGTATCAAAAATGGTTTCTACCAATAATAAATCCGATCCTCCATCAACCAAGCCTCTTACCTGTTCATAATAAGCTTCGCTCAAATCATCAAAGGTAACGGCACGGTAACCCGGGTCGTTCACATCTGGCGATAAGGAGGCAGTACGGTTAGTTGGACCAACAGCACCGGCTACAAAGCGGGGTTTATTTGGGTTATTTTTAGTGTACTCAGTAGCAACTTCTTTTGCTATACGGGCACCGTCATAACTTAACTCGTAGGCCAGTTCTTCCAGATGATAATCGGCCAGTGATATACGTTGAGTACTGAATGTATTTGTTTCAATAATATCTGCCCCGGCATCTAAATATTCGGCATGTATGGCTTTTATAACATCCGGGCGTGTAATGTTCAACAGGTCGTTATTACCCTTAAGATCTGATGCATGGTCACGAAAACGCTCTCCGCGGAAATCTTCCTCGGTGAGTTCGTACCGCTGTATCATGGTACCCATTGCCCCGTCAATAACCAGGATGCGTTTCTCTAATTCTTTTTTAATATCCATTTGCTTCAGTTGGCTGTTGCCATTTACCAGTGGGCAGTTAAATAAATATTCAGATACAGCAAAACGCTGCAAGCTGCCTACTCAAAACTACAAACTGTATAATAGCTTATCTCGAAAAGTCGGGTATATGGTTGACTTTCACTTATCTGTCTCAGACCATTCATTTGGCCGGAGTAGAATGTAGCACCTTGTTAAGTAACAGGTTGCTAAGACATCGCAGGGTCTAATCCCTCCGTCTTTCTCCATAAGCGGTACAAAGATGAATAATAATGTTGTAAAGTGCAAGCCATAAAATGAATCCCTTACCGGGAATATATATTGCAGTCGCTCAGCCCCAGTTAAATAAAAAAAGCCGCCCTGTTCAGGCGGCTTTCAGTTCAATAAAGACTTTTAAATTATCTTCTGTTACCACCGCCAAATACGCGCAGCAACATCAGGAAAAGGTTAATAAAATCAAGATACAGTGTTAATGCACCCATAATAGCCATTTTTGAAGCTGTTGCATCGCCATACTCTAAACCTGCACCAATACGCTTTAGCTTCTGCACATCATAAGCGGTTAAGCCTACAAATACAGCAACACCTACATAGCTAATGATGAGGTCGAGGCTGCTGCTTTGCATAAAAACATTAAGCAAACTTGCTACAATTATGCCTATTAACAGCATAATCATAATTGAACCAAACTTGGTCAGATCCTGATGTGTAATATATC
>JAQBNY010000044.1 GCA_028288315.1 Mucilaginibacter sp. | reverse complement strand
AAAACTTAATAGTGATTAAAAATGTAAAATATGTAGTTTTTTCACTAAACATTTATATTTTTGCCAACAAATAAAAAAAAGACTAATGGAATCACCAACTAGAGACGCAAATTCAGAAAGCCACTATCTATTTTTAGTTATTACAATTATTGCAGGTTTAGTAGGAGTGTACTTACGCTTTGCAGACTTTCCTCACAGTACTTTAGTTTCAAATATCATATTACTTGTAGCGTCAATAGTATGTTTAAAAGCTGTTTTTGGGATATTGAAGTAATACTTAATAAAATATAAATTAAAAGCGCTCATGAATTTCATGAGCGCTTTTTTTGTGAATTGATATTATTGGATAGACGCCATATTAGCGTCTCTTCTTAAGCCGGTGACAAAGTTTACTCGTTATTCTTTGGCTTGTACTTGGCTTCGTTTAGGATCTTTTGGGCATCATTATCGGCCATTAACTGAGGCAGGGTAACATTGGGATGTTTCTCCATGTATTGTTTAACAATTTGCCAGCCGGTCCAAACGGCTAGTTTGGGTGCCGATTCATTGTCTTCCCCAAGGCCGGGAGTAAAGGGGGCCTCGGTCAAATATCTCTGAATCTTTTGATAATCACCTTCATACAGCAGGTTCTCCTCTAAAAAATAGCGCCAGATATTGCTTTTATAATCGGTGCACCATTTAATTTGCTTGCCGGTATAACCAATTTTGGTTGAGTCGGGCACATCTGGTAAAATCTGGTCCATAAAATACATTATCTTACCGTTGTATATCATTTTTGATAACAAGGTGGTGTTCTTGTCATTTTCAGGAAACATGTCTTCGCGGGCTATACCTTCAACTACCCGTGGTGTAATATTATCAGGCGTAAACCTGCGCGATATATAACGTGGAAAAGCCTCTATCAATGAAGGGGAAAGGTAGAACCTGGAATCGGTACCTAAAAACAAGTCGAGCCCAATAGCAAAATAACCATCGCCAATAGATGTTTGCGCCTGGAAACCAGATATGTACGCGTATACTTTTGGAAGGCGCTTTTGTGGATAATAGTATTTAATACGCCTGAAAGCATCGGTTAATTCAGCATCCTGTTTATCAGTGTTTTTATAAGCAGCATCAACATCTTGTTTAAGGTCGGTGTAGGCTTTGCCTGCAAAAACATCGCGCAGGTTTTTATAATAAGTGGTATCCGCAGTGCTGCCTATCTTAATTATGCGTTCAATAAAATCAGTATAAAATACACCGTATTTTTTTTGGAGGGCAGCTATCTGTGGGGTAAGTGGTTTTGTATGCAGCAAATCAAAATCATGGTCAAAGCGTTCTATCTTTACATCAACCGGTATGTTGCTCACATCCACCTTTTTATTGCGTGTGCAGGCGGTAAATAACAGACATGTGTAAAAACTTAAACAGATTAATCGTGTTTTTAGGGAATATGACATCATTTTTAATGTTTTAGCAAAAATAATTTTTTTATTTGCATTACGCGCAAGCATTACCTATTGTACACCTATGAAGATCGCATTAGCTCAGCTTAATTATCATATCGGCAATTTTGAATCAAATACCAATAAGATTATAGCCCATATTCACGAGGCAAAAGAAAAAGGTGCCGACCTGGTTGTATTTTCTGAATTGTGCGTTTGCGGATATCCTGCGCGTGATTTTTTAGAATTTAGGGAGTTTATAAACCTTTGCGAGCAAGCTGCAAAAAAAATAGCAGCAGAGTGTATTGATATTGCTTGTATAATTGGCTTGCCAACTCCCAATAACAATCCCGAAGGTAAGGACCTTAACAACTCTGCCTATTTTATTGAGAATGGCGAAGTAAAAGCTGTTGTGAACAAGGCGCTTTTGCCAAATTACGATGTGTTTGACGAGTATCGTTATTTTGAACCGTCAACATCATTTAACTGTATAGATTTTAAGGGTAAAAGGATTGCGCTTACCATTTGCGAAGATTTATGGAACACTATTGAAAACCCGCTGTACATTACGCGGCCTATGGATGTGCTGATAAAGCAGCAGCCCGATGTAATGATTAACATTGCTGCATCGCCATTTGCATATAACCACGACGAAGAACGCATTAATATATTAAGCGATAATGCCAGCCGGTATAAGCTGCCCCTGTTTTACGTAAACCACGTAGGCGCACAAACCGAATTGATATTTGACGGAGGATCATTAGTGTTTGATAATACCGGCAAACTGGCCGATGAAATGCCATATTTTACAGAGCAGATGGCTTATTACACCCTGGAGGATAACGCGCAAATTTCATTTGAACATACATCAACCTTAAAGACCAAAAGGCAAAGTGATATTGAACAGATATACCAGGGATTAATTTTAGGTATTCGCGATTATTTTTATAAGTCGGGCTTTAAACAGGCTATATTGGGTTTATCCGGAGGGATAGATTCTGCCATAGTATGTGCCCTGGCTGCCGAAGCTTTGGGTGCTGCAAATGTAATGGCGGTATTGCTGCCCTCAAAATTCTCAAGTGATCATTCTATTAAGGATGCCGAAGATTTGGTGAATAATTTAGGATGTATGAGCCAAACGGTTACGATAGCTAAGATAACCGAAGCATTTGAAGAGCAACTGCACCCGCAGTTCAAAAACCTGCCTTTTAATATAGCCGAAGAAAATATACAATCGCGCAGCAGGGCGGTTGTGTTAATGGCCATGTGCAACAAGTTTGGCTATATTTTATTAAATACATCAAACAAAAGCGAGGCCGCGGTTGGGTACGGTACACTTTATGGTGATATGTGCGGCGGTATATCTGTTTTAGGAGATGTATATAAAACACAGGTATTTGAGCTGGCAAGATATATCAACAGAGATAAGGAGATCATTCCTGTCAACTCTATAGTTAAACCGCCATCTGCCGAGTTAAGGCCCGGTCAAAAAGATACCGATTCATTGCCTGAATATGATATACTTGATAAAATAATTGAGGAGTATGTAGAGCGCCGTTGCTCATCTGCCGAGATTGTGAAATTAGGATATGATGAGCACACCGTTCAGCGTGTAATAAGGCTGGTGAACCTGGCAGAACATAAGCGTTATCAAACACCGCCAATTTTGCGTGTATCGCCAAAGGCATTTGGAATGGGCAGGCGTATGCCAATTGTAGGGAAGTATCTATCATAAGCTTTTATAAGGTTTATTGGGGTTCGGTCCCGCTAAAAGCCGAACAGGCGGAACATGGCCAGGGGTGCGGGTTTAAAATATATTTTCAGCTCTCTGTAAACCTGGTTAAACCTTTGCTTATAACATCGTCTAAGACGTATATAATTTATTCCTTACGTCATGAAAAAGTATGTTCATTTAATGCTGGCAATAATGTTTGTGTTTGCACTATCTGCCTGCAGTAGTTACAATTATTACACAGCCGCTGCTAATAAAACTAATTTAACCCAATACCACACGTTTGCGTGGGCGGCTCAAAAAGCCAACCCAAATAAACAATGGCGACCGTTAGATGAGATAGGTAACGGCAAGATACAGCAAGCCGTAAAAGAAGCCCTGACACAAAAGGGCTTGGCTTTAGAACAGCAAAATCCTGATTTACTGGTTAGCTACGCTACAGTAACCGGCCGTGGTACAAAAACCGAATACTACTCGCCCTATTATGGATACGGCGGTTTTGGTGGTTGGGGATTTGGATACGGTTACGGCTTTTATCGCCCTTGGGGATTTGGCTGGGGTTGGCCCGGATATTACGGAGGATACGGTTATGCACAAAGAGTACACTACAAAGAAGGTACAATTATAATTGACCTGATAGATACCAAAACTAATACCATAGTATGGCGTGGTTATGGCGTAGGCGAACTGCATAACCCAAAACAAACCATGAAAGATATACCTAAAGTGGTTGAAGGTATTTTAAAGCAGCTTGAACTAACACCAACAGCAAAAAAATCATAAGCATAAAAGGCCCCTAATTATTAGGGGCCTTTTATGTTATAGTCCTTCCTGATTAAGCGGAATGGTTGTTGTATATAACTTGCTTTTAAAATTGCATTTAACTTTACTAAAAGCAAAATGCCAGGCTTTTCTTTAAATTAAATGTATATTATTGTGGAAGTATTTACCCAGAACGGGTAATTATTTACACAATTAATTATGCCAATGTCTTGAAATAAAGGCAATATGTGTATTAAGAGCTATTAGGCGTTGCCGGGTTTGCAGCTTTACAATAATTTAATGCAAAATACGAGCCGTACTATTTTATTTGTGCTATTTATTCCTGAACTTGTTTAGATGATTTTATTGTAATATATGGGTAAATTCTACACCACAATTGTATTTATTTTTTTTTTAAGTGGGTGTTTATCACAGGTATTTGCCCAGCAGGAACTAGTTAATGCAGCAAAAAAACAGCAGCTTGACCAGCTTGCCTTAAGTGCTGGTCAAAATTTCACATCGGGTTATCAAAAAGCTTTAGCGCTGGCACCATCCCGGGGGTGGGCCATCCGCAGGCAAACAAAAACAGGTAATTTGGTTTCGTTGCAAGGCGTAAACAAGCAGGGGTTTCCTGTTTATCTTATCACACACAACAATACAATTTCCGCCGCTACTACAGCTACCAATACAGTACAACCGGGAGGTGCCTTAGGACTAAATCTGTCAGGGGCAAGCACTTTATTAAATAACAAGCTTGGTATTTGGGATGGCGGGCAGGTATACCAACTTCACCAGGAGTTTGGAGGGAAAACCATTACAGCAAAAGATGCTGCATCTATACTTGATCACTCTACACATGTGGCAGGTACCATGCTTGCTAAAGGAGTGTATGCGCCCGCAAAAGGTATGGCTTTTAACGCTGCCACTTTATCATCATGGGATTTTAATAATGATGTGTCAGAAATGAGCACCGCAGCATCAGGTTTGCTGCTATCCAATCACTCTTATGGAGATGTGGCCGGTTGGGATTATAACAGCACTAATTCCCGCTGGGAGTGGTACGGTTTACCCGGCGACTCGGTGGATTACAACTTTGGTTTTTATGACCAACGTGTACAGTCATGGGATAATATAGCCTATAACGCACCTTATTACTTAATAGTGGAATCGGCAGGTAACAGCCGCAGCAGCAACGGGCCTGTAGTTGGTAGTACTTATTATGGTTACCAAAGCCGTACAAACCCTACAATGGTAAACAAAGGAGTAAGGCCACCTGGTATTAGCTTTAATGACGGTTATGATATTATCAGTACAACAGGTACTGCAAAAAATATACTTACAGTAGGCTCGGTAGCAGGGTTGCCAAACGGTCCGGTAAACCGTACGGATGTGGCTATATCATTTTTTAGCAGTTGGGGCCCAACTGATGATGGCCGTATAAAACCTGATATTGTAGGTGCGGGAGAGAATGTGCTTTCAACCGGGATAACGGCTACAAACGCATATCTCACCTTATCTGGAACATCCATGGCGGCGCCAAACATTACCGGGTCATTGTATTTACTGCAGGAATATTATGCGCAAAAGAACGCCGGCAACTTTATGCGGGCTGCAACATTAAAAGGCCTTGCGTGCCATACCGCGTTTGATGCAGGCAGAGTGGGTCCCGATTATATTTATGGTTGGGGATTATTGAACATGAGTGCCGCCGCGCAAGCTATTACTGATAATGGCGTAAAAAGCATGATAAATGAGGATGTGTTGCAACAAGGCCAAAGCAGAACATTTAATACTATAGCTTCAGGGAATGGCCCTTTGGTAGTAAGTATTAGCTGGACAGATCCTGCCGGAACCATCACTCCCGATGGTGTAATAAACAGCCGCACACCCAAGCTGGTGAATGATTTGGACGTTCGTGTAAGCGATGGCACAACCACCTATAGCCCATGGGTGCTAAACCCCGACAATCCCTCTGCTACAGCAACCACTGGTGATAACATTCGTGATAATATAGAGCAGATTTACATAGCTAATGCCACACCCGGTAAAAGATACACCATTACCATTACGCATAAAGGCACATTATCATCAGGTGGCCAGGCTTATTCCCTTATAGCTACCGGTACAGGCGGGTCGGTCTATTGTGCGTCTGGCCCGTCATCAACTGCCGATTCACGAATCGATAGTTTCAATATCTCAAACATTAGTTCTCCACCACCAACGGGTTGTACCGGCTATACTGATCATACAAATATGACCATACAATTACAGCAGGCAAAAACCTATCCTTTTAATATTACCCTGGGCACATGCGCACACAATTTTGACAAAGCCGCCAAAATTTATGCAGACTGGAACGGAAACGGTGTGTTTGATAGTAATGAACTGGTTGCAACTACCGGCGTAATAAACGGAACCGGCACTTATACGGGTAATATTACTGTACCTGCATCTGTAATTCCAGGCAACTTTGGTTTATTAAGGATTGTGTTAACCGAAACTGCCGATACATCAACCATAATCCCTTGCGGAACTTATAGCAAAGGAGAGACCCAGGATTACCGCGTTCAATTTTTAAAACCCACTATCGATGCAGGCATTACAAATATTGTTAATGACGATGCCGGTGCATCATGTGCGGTTGCAACTGCGGTTACAGTAAGGATAAAAAATTATGGAAGCGCGGCCATCAGCAATGTGCCGGTTACCGTTATGGTAACCTTGCCAGCCGGTACAATTGTTACTTTTAATGAAGTATACACAGGTACAATAAATCCGCAGGAAGAAACAGATTTTACATTAAGCGGAAAATTTAACACTATAGCAGGCGCCACTTATACAATTAGTGCCCAAACAAACTTAGTTGGCGACCCCATTAGCTCAAATGATAAAGCAACCGGTTCAATCATAATTAGTCAGCCGCCAACGGTGAATAATCTTTCGGCATATTACTGTACCAATAATAATAAGTATCTGTTAAGAGGTAGTGGCAATGGGCAGTTGCTTTGGTATAAATCGCCAATGGATGCTCTTCCGTTTGCTTATGGGGACAGTGTATCAGTACCTGATGTGCCGTTGAATAATACCTTTTACGCCGGGTTAAATGATTTTAGCGGAAATGTTGGCCCGGTTAATAAGAATGTGTTTTCGGCAGGGGGATATAACCAATTTACACCCGACGTGAAAGTACATACTAACATCCCGGTAATTATTGAAACAGCGCGTTTATATGTCGGTAACCCCGGTAAAATAACCTTTACTGTAAATGCAGATAATGGGCAGGTGGTATCATCAACCACCCTAAATGTTGCGGCAACCCGCAGCAACCCGCAGCCCGGCGCCCTGCCAGATGATGCCACCGACCAGGGCAGGGTTTATGCACTTAATTTATTGCTGCCCGCAGCCGGTAATTATACCATAATGACAACATATGAAAATGGCGCTACACTGTACCGTAATAACGGCGGCGTTACCGCCTATCCGTTTAAAGCAGGTAACATTTTTAGTGTAACCGGCAACACTGCAATATCACCCTTAAGCGAAAGTGATACAACATATTCTAAATCTTTTTATTACTATTTTTATGATATGCATGTTAAGAGTGCCGGTTGTCCATCTATTGACAGGCAGGCGATTATATTAAACAAACCGGTAATAACACAAAACGGGGAGATTCTTAACTCAAGCTTTGCTACTGGTAACCAATGGTTTTTAAACGGCCAGGAAATTAAAGGTGCAACAGGCCCAACTTACACACCATTACAAAGCGGTAAATATGAGGTTGGCGTTATAGTTCAAAGCGGCTGTACCATCAAATCAGATCCATACATGTATGCGCTTATTGCCAGGAATCCGGACAAATCCACAGATATTGGATTGACGATATTCCCTGTGCCTACAATAAACAACTTAAACGTAGTTTTTATGGCTCAGGAGGCCGGTGATTTAACGCTTTCATTATTTAACACTGCCGGACAACTCACTTATCAGCAACAGCAGGCTATAACTGTAGGTAATTTTAGTACAGTTATTAACGTTAGTACCCAGCTGCCGGGCACTTACATGTTAAAAGTAATGCTGGGTAAAAAAATATATTCTAAAAAAATAATAATAACAAAGTAAAGGCCCCAGAATAAGCAGGCTGGATATTTTTAAATTATCCCAAAATAAAACAGGCCATGCAAATGCACGGCCTGTTTTGTAAAAGTTCCCTTCTCCTACGGAGAGGACGGGCTAAAACTAAAACGTATACTTTAACCCCAAACCCGGTGCAAGGTCAAAGAATGGGCCGGTGGCCAGCTCAATACGCGGGTTTAGGTCAAGGCTAATAGCAATGGGGGCTTCTGCTATTTTATATTCCAGTCCTAAAACGCCATCGGCACCTAACAGTATGCGGTTGTTGTTGTAATATTGGTCGCCGCCATATGTTTTATAAACACCACTGCCTACAGATCCTAAGTGCGCACCAAAGCCATAATAAAATTTTAAGCCAGGTGTTTTAAAAGCTTCCTGATGCAACTCATATAAGCCTGTGACAACTATGCCGTGATTGCGGAAACCCAATATACCTTCAAGTGCTGTGGTTGAATTTGTAAAGTATTTTACAGAAAAGCCGTTTTCAAATCCGCCGAATTTTAAACCTGCGGCTAGGGGATAATCTTGTGCCACTGATCGTTTAGATATCAATAAAAATGAAGTTAAAATTAGTGTGATGAAGGTAAGTTTTTTCATGTTCGATAGTAGTTTTTAGTCATTCCCTGCCTTGTTGACAGATAATTTTAATTATTAAAAATTTAAAGGTTAGTGATTATTGTTACAAACGAATAACGATAAAATAGACATTTTATGCAATCCCTATTTAAATATAACGTCCATTTCGTATAGTCGTTTGCGTATTTTGCACACAATTTTTTGTATATATAATCCCAAATAGATTAAATTGCCACAAACTTATCAGCTCAAATTACCATGAAATATCCGTTGCGTTTAAATGTAAAAGTATTGTTGTTTGTTGTGCTAACAAGTTTATCGGCAACTTGTGTAAAAGGGCAACTGAGGCAAAATGTTAGCGGGCAGTACAAGAACGGAATGGTGGTATGTGCCTACCCCGATGCCGCAAAAGCCGGGCTGGAAGTATTAAAAAAAGGTGGCAATGCGGTTGATGCGGCAGTAGCGGTACATTTTGCGCTGGCGGTAACCCACCCGCAGGCGGGCAATATTGGTGGTGGCGGTTTTATGGTTTATCGCTCGGCATCGGGTACAACAAATACCTTGGATTTTAGGGAGAAAGCGCCAGCACGGGCCAGTGCTAATATGTATTTGGATTTGGCAGGGAAGGTTATTCCAAACATGAGTTTAGCAACACACCAGGCATCGGGCATACCGGGGTCTGTTGATGGCATGATTGAAGCCCATAAAAAGTATGGCAAGTTAAAATGGGCAGACCTGCTACAGCCGGCTGTGAACCTTGCACGTAACGGGTTTAAAATGACCAGGCGATTAGCTAACGATATTAACCGCGACGCCGCCGATTTTAAAAAACGCAACCCCGGTAAAAGTTATTTAGTAGATAAAGAATGGCAGGAGGGCGATGTTTTAGTACAGGAAGACCTGGCCAAAACACTGGAGCAAATTCGGGATAAAGGAAGGGCCGGTTTTTATGAGGGTACAGTGGCCGATATGGTTGTGGCCGAAATGAAACAAGGTAATGGTTTAATTACTAAGGCCGATATGAAAAATTACCATTCGGTTTGGCGTAAACCGGTAACTGGGAAGTATAAAGATTATAACATTATTACCATGCCGCCGCCATCAAGCGGAGGGATAGCTTTGCTGCAATTGCTTAAATCGGTAGAGAAGTATCCCCTGCACCAATGGGGCTTTAATAAAGATTCTACCGTGCAATTAATGGTTGAGGCCGAGCGCAGGGTATATGCCGACAGATCTAAATACCTGGGCGACCCGGATTTTTACAAAGTACCTGTTGATAGCCTGCTGAACACCAAATACATTTTGGCCCGTATGCAAAGCTTTAACTGGAATGCTGCCACACCAAGCATAAGCATACAACCCGGCGCATTTGTTGGTTATGAGAGTGACCAAACTACACATTACTCTATTGTTGATAAGGATGGTAACGCAGTATCAATAACCACAACGTTAAATGACACGTTTGGCTCTAAAATATTTGTAAAGGGCGCGGGCTTTTTGTTAAACAATGAAATGGATGATTTTAGCTCAAAACCCGGTGTGCCTAATATGTACGGCATGCTTGGCGGTAAGGCTAACAGCATACAGCCCGGTAAACGCATGCTGTCGTCTATGACTCCTACTATTGTAGAGAAGGATGGTAAATTGTTTATGATAGTAGGCACACCGGGAGGAGCTACCATTATAACATCGGTGTTCCAAACGGTATTAAATGTGATAGAGTTTGATAAGAGCATGCAAGGGGCGGTATCTGCAAAACGTTTCCACCACCAATGGATGCCGGATGAGGTTACATCTGAAAAAGATGCATTGGATAGCCTTACCACGGAAAAGCTTAAGAAAAAAGGATATAAAATAACCATGCGCGGAGCAATTGGCCGTGTAGATGGGATACTAAAAACCAAATGGGGCAATTATGAAGGCGGTGCCGATCCGCGTGGCGATGATACCAAGATGGGATGGTGATTGATAAGTAGTTGATGGTTCGTAGATCATAGTCGGATGTTGCAGCTTTGAGCTGAACCATCAACTAAGAACTATGAACTATAATAAAAAGTATTATGTTTGTTAGCTATGCGAGGGAGTGTAAAACACCAGGAAACTATTGATTATTTTTTAAAGATTGTTTGGCAAACAGTTGCTAACCGCTATAACCAGTTAGTTACCG
>JAQBNY010000038.1 GCA_028288315.1 Mucilaginibacter sp. | reverse complement strand
CTACAACAATAGATAGCGGCAATAACAAACGGGTAATGCTTTTTACAAAGTAGTTCCAGAAGTTGCCCAGGTCGGTTGTTGTCTTTTCGCGAAAACCCTTGAATAAGGCTACTGCGCAGGCTATACCTGTTGCTGCACTCGTAAAGTGCAGAAACATGAAAATAAAGTGCTGTGTAAGATAGGTAGCACCGCTTTCGCCGCTGTAATGCTGCAGGTTACAGTTTACTACAAAGCTAATAATGGTATTAAAGGCCAGGTCGGCAGTCATGCCGGGATTACCATCCGGGTTAAGCGGTAACTTATCCTGTTGCATTAATACAAAAAAGCCGTAAACCAGCCACAGCAGGTTAATGCACATCATGGCTTTTAAAAATTGTTTCCAGTTCATCGGCTCGTTAGGGTTGATGCCGGATAGTTTATAAATGCCTTTTTCTAAGGGCTTCATAAAATCTGTCCAAACCTTTTCACCGGCAAGCATTTTTGCCAGGTACTTGCCCAGCGGAATAGCTATCAACAGTGTGATAACTAAGGAGGCAATGATTCCAAATAGTTCTGTGTTCATTGTGTTCAGTTAAAAGTTTTCGGGTTTAAGCAGCACGTATACCATGTATAGGAAAACTGCAATGGAGATGATAAATAGTGCGATCATGATAATTAGATTTTTTCGAACCAGTTGATAGATTTAAAAATAAACCACCAGATAACAAGGATGGCCAGGAATAAAATGATAGTGTTCATGTTCTTAATTTCGAATGCAGAGGCAAAGCGAATACCAATAAAGGTTATTGAATATCAACAATCTGAAAATCAACTATTTAAATTGATTTCAAGTGAAAATTTTCTATTTATTTTCCAAGCAACCTTCTCATTATGATATGGTTGTTTTCCAAAAGAGTATGGTTATGAGATATTAGCGATGTATGATTTATTGGGATTGTTCACTTATAAGGCGTAATTTTTAACCGGCATAATTGTTCAAACGAAAAAAGTCCTGGAGCTATCCGGGACCTGGCGTTATGTTTCAATCAATAGCTAAGCGATCAAAGCGTCGTATGCGCTGTTTTGGGTTGTTTCTGCTGCAAATACAGGTACTTTATTTTATACTGCTGGGTTTGTTTATCATAAGCCATCAGATCCGTATCCTTGTTAAACAAGCTTTCCGGGCTATAACGGAAACCGGCTTGTGCGGAAAAACTGTTGCTCAAATTGGCAACCGTTAAATTTAAGACTGGCTGGCGAGCATCAACGCTAAAGAAAAAGGTTTCGACAGGAAGGTATCCTTTATTCTGTTGTACCAATCTTTGCCGGCTGTAAAGCATAAAGCCGGCAGTATCTACAATCCTGTATGAATCATTATTGAAAAACCTGAAATTCTGATTATGCAGGCGATAGCCATAGATGTTTCTTTTTAGCAGTTTTGTTTTTTCGCCGTGTTTAACCACGGCGATGCTTTTGCTCCCAAAGAATTCATTGAGCTGCAGCTTGTCAGGATCATTTAAGGGGTAGCTCAGCTTATTTGCGTAAAAATTTTGTTCTGTAAGGAAGATTCCACCGGTAACTACTTTGTCCTGTGCATTTCCCTTTTGACAGTTGAATATTATAGTGATGGTTATGATAGTAGTTAATATTTTAATTGAATTTTTCATTTGCTTTATTTATATCAAAATTTTAAAAAACCGGGCGGCAAATAAGTATCCTGGTCATGAACGATATTATTTATCATCGAAGAAAGTCTGTTATTTTAATTGATACCTTAAACTTTGTAAACGGCCACCTAGGGTGGCCGCCTTTATTATTTTTAGAATCTGACGATCAAGTCCATTGCAGCAGTATACTGGTCCTTTTTATGCCCGTTATCATAAGGCGTTATTCCGTCTGCATAGGCACGCTCATACCTGATTTCGGGACGTATCCTGATCAGGTTATTAAAGTAATGTACAAACCCTATGGTGTGGCTTGAGTACTTAGTGGCATAGCTTGTACGGTTAGCCTGTGGATCGCTCAGGAAATCGTTACGGATAGACAAGTAATCTTTTGGTGAAACAAGGATTTGGAAATAATTAACCAATCCTACCGCGTTAGCAGTACCAGGAATAAGGGATCCGGCACCGGTACCCATATAAAAAGGCTTACCAGGACCAGTAATCACTGTACCACCGGTAAGAGCATTCTTTTGCCACATATAATACCCTTCGGTCATCATATGGATTGTTTTATTAAACTTGTGGCCCCATGTTGCTACCATCATTTGGAGGTTATCATGCTGATCGGTATAATTTCCTGATCCTAACGAGTTGATACCTCCCCAGAGGGAGTTGTTGTTGTCGTTGGATACCCAGCGCGCCATCAATAAGCCGTTTAGTTGTGCAGAACTGCTCCATGGTGCCATATCATTACCGGCGTGTGCAGCCACCTGCAACTGCCAGTGCGACCCTAATTTAAATGTTCCCTGTACGCCGGTAAAAGTATAGGGGTCTACCGTAAACATCAGCGAGTGCGAATACAGGTAATTATCGGTCGCCCACTGGGCTTCAATATCCGCAGGAGATATAAACCGGCCCACTTTTACTATCAAACCGTCGACTACTTTAGGAAAATAGAGGATACCATAAAGTTCAGCCGGATCAAATCCGTATTTGTTATTGTTCTTTAGCAGCTGATCACTAAAAATACCTTTACTGGTAGTATACCTGTAATCAGTACCAAAAATCACGGTAGACAAAAAACCCCATTCAAAATGATCTGTTTGAATAGTATTTGGTTGCTTTTCAAATTTTATCCCAGCCTGGTCTAGCACAACTGCATTGGGAACTAAATTATATGATGTTGGCGAATTTGAATTTTTAGATGAACTAAAGTTTCCACCGATATCCACCCAGCCATATATTTTGACTTTGCTCTTTGACAACCCCAGCAATTTGGTTAACGGATAATTGGGTGCTGTGGCGTCTACGCCGACTAATGGTGACCCAACCCAGTCCGCACTTGGGAATGGTAATGAAGGCAGAGGCGAAGGAAGTGAACGAACAACGGTATCTTTCTTAATTTTCATTTTGGAAGAATCCTGCTGTGCATGTACGTTAAACACAATAGTTGCTAATGCTGCTATTGTTAGTAATTGTTTTTTCATTTTTTATAAGTGTTTATTTAATTTACCACCGGTCACTCAAAGTTTATTCGTAATCCGGATATCTCAGAGAAATTACTCCTGTGAATTCCTCCGCACCAATTAGTCAATCGGTATTCCAAATTGAGGATATTTCAGGTAAGTGATTGTCTGACAGCGATATTTTTTAATTATTAGAAATTTAATATGATTTAATGAGGCTTAACGCTTATCATTTTGATAGACTTCATTTATCATTATGATCAGTTCAGCAGTATGGAATACTCTTCGATTTTCTGTAAAGCGTTGCCAGGCCAATACCAAGAATTCTTGCAGCTTCAGATTTATTACCCTTGGTGTATTTAAGTATTCTTCTGATATGGTGTTTTTCTACGCTATCGAGGTCAAGCGCAACGAGGTCATAGTAGCTGCCATTATGAAATTCAAACGGCAATAATTTGGAACTCAGTACGGAATCTTCCATCAGAATGATTACTCTTTCAATCACGTTCTTCAGTTCCCTTATATTGCCGTTCCATTTATGCTAGTTGAGTGTTTTAAAAAAAATTCATCAACCTCCGGTGCTTTCTTTTTAACTTTTGCAGAATAAACTTTTATGAAATGACGAGCGAGGACTTCAATGTCTCCACCTCTCTCACGTAACGGGGGCAGTACAATTGAAAAACCTGATAAGCGGTAATACAAGTTAAGCCGAAAATAATTCTCTTCCGCCTCCTTCTGCAAGTCCCGGTTGGTCGCTGCGATAAGCCGTACATTAACTTTTGTCAGTTTGGTTTCCCCAACCTTCATGAAAGTTCCGTTTTCCAGCACCCGCAATAAGACTACTCAAGCATTGATCATCTCACACTGTGAAGATTATGTAAACATTGTTGTATAGTTACGCCTTTATTTCGTATAGGTTTGCACATCTAGGTATGCAATCAGTATTTTTCTTTCTAGTTAATAATAAGTAATGGTATTTTCGCATATATTAAAATTTAAAAGATTTTAATAATAAAAGTTAAACCTTGTTTCAATTTCCTCGTGGGTAAGAAAGGGCGAAGCTATTTTATTTTATCTGATTAAGGTTTCTTAAAAACAAACACATAACCTCTTTTTAATTTATTTTATAAGTAATTAACTTGGTTAGTTGCCCTATAAATACCTCCCTTTAACCATCACTCATTTTAATATGAAATCATTCCTTCCTTTATTTTGCATTGCTTTTTGTTTTATCTTTTATTCATGCAGTTCCTACAAAAAAACCTCCTATTTTCAGAATGTAGATTTATCTTCAACAACTATTGAAAAAATAAATAATTTTAGCCCGATAACCATCCAACCAGATGATATACTTGGAATAAGTATAAGTAGTCTCAATCCGGAATCTTCTACGATTTTCAATTTTACTTCAAATACGGTTAACGGAACAAACGAAAGTTATGGAGGTTATTTGGTGGATCAGCAAGGCAAGATTTTGCTTCCTATAATTGGATACATGACAGTTAACAACCTTACAACTTCGCAAATTAGAGAACAAATTAGATTAAAGTTACTGGACTTCCTTAAAGAGCCAGTTGTAATTTTAAAATTGCTGAATTTTAAAATTTCGATCATGGGGGATGTGGCACATCCAGGAGTATTTAAGGTTCCAAATGAAAGATTGACATTAACAGAAGCATTGAGTTTATCAGGTGACTTAAATATTACTGCCTTACGACAAATATTAATAATTAGAGAAGTTGACGGTAATCGTAAATATATTCCTGTCGATTTGTCGAAAAAGGAAGTGTTCTCTTCGCCCTATTATTATTTAAAAAACAATGATTTAATATATGTGAAGGCTGGTCGCTCCAAGTACGCCGCGGTTGATCAAACCGTTCCAAGAATAAGTTTGTTGCTCTCTATAATTTCAGTTGCTGCAATATTTTTAACACGTTAATAACACCTCATTTAGCAGATAATACTTTAGTAATAGTCATTTAAAGCTATTGATTCAAATGACTTAACAGATCCGCTCGTCCCTCCCCCGGGACTTCATTCCCCTCAACACTCCCCCCACACTGGCCTTAATCTCTTTAAAATTTAGCTCAAACTGAAGTGAAATAGTAAAACCCTTAGACAAAACAATTTATTACAACACTCAAAACCATTCGAAATGGAATTAAAATGGTATGCTGTTTACACTAAGTCCCACTGGGAGAAAAAAGTAGTGGGTAATTTAAAAAAAATTAATATAGAACATTATTGCCCTTTGAATAAAGTTTTGAGGCAATGGAGTGATAGAAAAAAACTTATTGAAGAGCCATTATTTAAGTCATATGTATTTGTAAGAGTATCAGATAAACAAATGAATGCTGTCCGGCTTGTTTATGGCGTTGTAAATTTTGTTTATTGGCTGGGCAAGCCTGCTGTTATTGCTGATCATGAGATCGAAATCATTAAGCAGTTTTTGGCCGATTATACGAATGTGAAATCGGAAAGAACTGTTGTTCAGGTTAAAGACAATGTTAAAATAATGAATGGACCATTTATGGACATGGAAGGAAATGTAGTTTCTTTAAACAAAACGAAAATCAAAGTATCAATTCCATCATTGCAATATATTTTGACTGCTGAAATTGAAAGAGAAAATATTACTGTTTCAAAAAAAAGCAGTACCTAAGATGATTAGATGCAGGCGAACAAGCAATCTTAAAGGCGATTTCTGATGAACAACAATACAAAAACTTCTTACTTTTCTAATCAAGAATACGTAGAAAGCGATAACCTTGAAAGCTTAAGAGACAAGATTTCTAATTATTTGCTTTACTGGCCGTTTTTTCTTTTGAGTATTAGTATTTGCCTTGGAGTAGCCTACCTGTATCTTAAGTCCATTGACCCGGTATATATAGTGGAAGCTGAATTTTCTATAAATGACGAGAAAAACGATCAGAAAACTGATGAAAAAAATTATTTTTTTAAAGACTCAAAAAATGTAAATGATGAAATTGAAATTTTGAAGTCGCGGACCTTGATGAAAAATATTGTTTATAATCTTCAATTATGGACACAGTATATAAAAAAAGGCGAATTAAAAAGTAGTGATATCTATTCAACAACTCCAGTTCGGTTTAATTTAATTAAAAAGTCAGATGATTTTTGGGGGCATTCCATTGAGATTTTAATTAAAAACGAAAATGATTTTATTATAAAACAACCTCATTCCACCAGTACTTTTTCTTATGGGGATTTGTTAAATAGTTCCTTTGGCAATTGGAAACTGGAGGTTACTCCCTATTTAAAGAACTTTATTGGACAAACTATCCGTATCAATCTATATAACCCCGAAACTGTGATTGATAATTGCCTGGATTCTTTCAATGCTTTTCAATTAACTGAGCAAACGTCTGTAGTTAAATTAATTTTACACGAGCATGTACCTGAGCGAGGTGAGGATATTATTAATGGCATAATTAAAGCCTATAATCAAGCTTCAATTGACTACAAAAACAAAGTAACAGCCAGCACATTAAATTTCCTTGATGAGCGTTTAGTGGACATCTCAGGCGAATTAAACGCTGTTGAGAAAAATGTTGAGGGTTATAAAAGCAGCCGTGGTATCACAGATATTTCTTCAAATTCAAAGTTTTATTTGGATAATGTTAAAGATAACGATTCGCATTTAAATGAGGTAAATGTGCAGCTTCAGGTGATTGACCAAATTCAAAGATATGTTACTTCGCCAAAAAGCTCAGGTGGGGCACCGGCTACAATAGGAATTAGCGATCCGGGCCTTATATCCCTCATTGATCAGCTTAATAAGTTAGAATTGCAACGGGATAAGCTATTATCTAATACCCCTGAAAAGAATCCAATATTTGCTCCCATTAACAGGCAGATAAAATCGACAAAAGCGGCTATTTATGAAAATATTAAAGGAATAAAAAGAACTTTTATAGCAACCCGTAATCAATTAAATAAATATGGTTCACGTTTTGAATCTTCTATTAAAAAACTGCCTGGGCAAGAACGTGAATATATCAGTATTAAGAGGCAACAAAATATAAAAGAAGATTTATATATCTATTTGCTACAAAAAAGGGAAGAAATTGCTTTAAATAGCGCATCAAAATTGGTTAGAAGCAGAGTAATAGATCCAGCCCATTATGGAGCACCTGAATCCATCAACTCAAGCTTTGCTTATGCACTCGCATTTATACTCGGAATTATTATACCAGGAGGATCAATATTTGCTAAAGAATCTTTAAATAATAAGATAAACAAGGTCCAACAGATTGAAGATGCGGTATTTGTACCTGTTCTATGTGAACTGTCTTATCAAAAATATATGACCCCAAATAAAATTTTAAATAGTCCCGGAACGATGATATCGGAGCAATTTAGAATATTACGTACTAATCTTCAAAGCGTTAACAGTAACAATAATTCAAGGCGGGGAAAAGTTACTTTACTAACCTCAGGCATGTCCGGTGAGGGGAAAAGTACAATTACCAGTAACCTTGGAATAGTTATGTCAGCTGCCGGCCGGAAAACAATCATTGTTGACGTCGACTTTAGAAAGTCTGTAATAGCCAAATCTTTTAATTTAAAAAATGAGAGTGGGCTTTGTGATTATTTAAATGGAAAAGAATTTAAAGAAAATATTGTAAAGCCTTCACTTATTCATCCAGATCTTTTTATTATCAGTTCGGGGGGCAGACCCGATAACCCTTCGGAGCTTTTGGAGAAAAATGAAATGGAAGAACTGATTGACTGGCTGCGAATTCATTTCGATGAAGTTATATTAGATACTCCCCCTATAAAATTGGTTGCTGATGCCATGATTCTTGCAAAGTTTAGTGATGTGAATTTATATGTAATCCGTTACGGATTTACTTATAAATCAGAATTGAAATATTTAAATCAATTACATAAAGAGCAAAAACTAAAAAACTTAAATGTCATTTTCAATGGGGTTTCCTCCTCAAATAGATATGGATATTCAAAAGATTATGCCTGCCAATATTATACCCCGGATAAAGCAGGATTTTGGTCTTTTTTGAAAAAGAAACCGAACATTCTTTTTTAAAGAAAAAAGCGGGGCTGTGAATTAAGAAACAAACATATTTAATTCACTTTACGATTGTTCACTTGCAGTTAATTAAAAATGCCAACAGGCATAATTAGCATATCCCTTATTGCTTTAGGGCCCATTTATAATAACTAAAAGCAATTGATGAAAAGGTAATGTGCCTTTTTGCATTTAAAGTTCTCAAACCGTTTTATGGTTAACGTTGGAATAATTGGCTATGGCTACTGGGGGCCTAATTTGGTAAGGAATTTTTCCCTAACACCAGAGTGTCGTGTAATAGCTATAGCTGATTTTCGTACAGAACGCCTTACTGCGTCAGAAAAATTATCCCCAGGGATAACTGGCTATAAAAATGCAGATGATATTATAAACCACCCTGGTATTGATGCGGTAGTTATTGCAACACCTGTTTTTACTCATTTTGAACTGGCGAAAAAAGTGCTTTTGCAGGGTAAACATGTACTCATTGAAAAACCAATGACCTCATCTGTTATAGAAGCAGAAATATTAATCAATCTTGCTGTCCAAAAAGGTTTATTGCTCATGGTAGATCATACCTTCTTATATACTGGTGCGGTAGTAAAAATGAAACAATTGGTAGAAAGCCGTGAGCTGGGAACTATCAAATATTTTGATTCAACCAGAATAAACTTAGGCCTTTTTCAACCTGACATCAATGTGTTATGGGATCTGGCCCCTCATGACATATCTATTTTAAATTATATTGTTGATGACTCCCCGTATAGCGTTAATGCAACTGGTGTTACCCATACCAATAATAAAATTGAAAACATAGCATATCTGACAATCAATTACAATTCTGGGTTTATTGCTCATTTTAATTGCTCATGGACAAGTCCGGTAAAAGTTAGAACGATGCTTATAGGGGGTGACCGAAAAATGATTTTATATAATGATATGGAGCCAACAGAAAAGATAAAAATATATGATACCGGTTATAATTATATAAATGATGAAGACAAAAAAAAGGTATTGATTGACTACAGAACCGGGGACATTCATGTTCCCAAGTTAAATACAACTGAAGCATTAGGGGAAATGGCAAGGGATTTCATTACCTGTATCAGAGAAAAAAAACAACCCAAATCCTCAGGTACAGTTGGTTTGGATGTAATGAAAATTTTGGAGGCTTCAAATAAATCAATAAAGCACAAAGGTTGTGAAGTTGTTCTCGGAGCTAGTGATAAATTCATTGAAAAGAAGAAGGCCCTGATTTTAATTAAATGATAAAAGTAAATATCAATAACGATAAACAATGTTTGGTTGATGTGAAACTTGGTAAGGATGTCAAAATTTTCAATTTTGTTAACGCTTATAGGTGCAGCATTGACGATGGAGCCAAGATAGGAGCCTTTGTTGAAATACAAAAAGGCTCAACTATTGGCAAGAACTGTAAAATTTCAAGTCATTCATTTATCTGTGAAGGGGTACATATAGCTGACAATGTATTTATTGGTCATAATGTAACATTTATTAATGATAAGTTTCCGCGCGCTACAACTGATGAAGGATTATTACAAACAGAAGATAACTGGGAATGTATTAAAACATTTGTAGAAGAAGGGGCCTCTATAGGTTCTGGTGCTACCATATTAGGTGGAATACGGATTGGAAAAAAATCAATTATAGGAGCAGGCTCTGTTGTGGTTCATAATGTTGAAGAAAATACCATCGTTGCAGGAAACCCTGCAAGGTTTATAAGAATCGTTGATTAGTCTTTATTTAAATGAATGATATACAATTGCACGAAAAAATTTTATGCCTGGACTTAAAAAAGCAGCTTCAGCAAGTTAAAGGAGAGGTATTTGAAGCTTTTGAAAAAGTTTATGACAAAGCAGCCTTTTCAGGTGGCTCCTTTGTGGAGGACTTTGAAAAAAGTTTTGCAAATTTTTGTCAAACAAAATATGCTGTAGGCGTAAATAGTGGTACATCCGCATTACATCTGGCAATGCTCGCTCTTGGAATTGGGCAAGGCGATGAAGTAATCATTCCTGCTAATACATTTATTGCTACAGCATGGGGCGTATCATATAGTGGGGCAACTCCCCTATTTGTTGATTGTACGGATGATACCTGGCAAATAGATGTTAACCGCATAAAAGAAAAGATCACCGAGAAAACTAAAGCTATTATTGGCGTACACTTATATGGCCAGCCATGTGATATTGATTCATTGAAAGAGATTTGTGAACAGCATAAAATTCATTTTGTAGAAGATGCAGCGCAAGCCCAGGGAGCCCTATATAAAGGTATACCGGTAGGAAGTTTTGGATCAATAGCTTGTTTTAGTTTTTATCCTGGCAAAAATTTGGGTGCCTGTGGTGAAGCCGGCGGAATTACTACTAATAACGAATTGTTTTATAAGCATTTCTTTAATTTAAGGAACCATGGTTCAATGGTTAGATATTATCATGATGAACTAGGTTTCAATATGCGAATGGGCGGATTGGAAGCAGCATCGTTAAATGTAAAACTAAAATATCTGCCAGCATGGAATAATCGCAGGAGAGAGATAGCAAACAGGTATCAGCATGGTATTATTAATTCCAAAATAAAGATGCAGCTACAACTTGCCTGGTCTGATTCAATCTATCACTTATTTGTAATTACAACGGAGGACAGGGATGAACTTACAAGTTATTTGAATGAAAGAAAAATATGTCCGGGTCTGCATTATCCGGTACCATGTCATCTGCAAAAAGCTTACAGTCACTTACAATATCAGGTTGGCGACTGCCCTAATTCTGAGTATTTGTCTAATCACTGCCTGTCACTTCCGATGTATGCTGAATTGACGGATGAGGAGGTAGATTACGTTATAGATGTAATAAACGACTATTGAAATGCAGAAGAAAAAACTTATTTTTTTTCCTTTTAATGGTAATGGAATCGAAGCCCTTGATTGTGTTGACTTTGATAAGTATGATTTCATAGGTTTTATAGATGATGATCCTCAAAAAAAATCATCTGAATTTGATATTTTTCCAAGATCAATTTTGGATATATACAAGGAATTGTTAGTGCTTGCTGTACCAGGTAGTTCCTTATCCTTTAAGAAAAGACCGGAGATTATTAATTCGTTAAAAATTAGCAATAAACAGTACACAACAATAATTCACCCTAATGCTTCAGTTGGTAAAAATGTAAAGATGGGATATAACTGTTTAATTATGGCGGGTGTTGTAATTACAAGTAATGCAAGGCTAAATAATCATATTGCCATTTTGCCTAATTCTGTTATCCATCATGATGTCATAGTGAATGATTATACGCTTATAGGAAGTAATGTAGTTATTGCCGGAAGTACAACCATAGGTAGTAATTGCTACATTGGTAGTGGTACAAATATTACCAATGGAATAAGTATCGGTGACTCGTCACTTATAGGTTTGGGAAGCAATATTATTAAAAGCATACCGGAAAACTCAACAGTGGCAGGAAACCCTGCTAAAGAGTTGATGCTCGCAAAATAGCTATTGCATATTTATAAAGAGGATCTGTCATTATTCCGGGTTGGCACAAACACGAGACAAACCTATAACCTGTAGCTTTTTCTTAGATAATAACCCGTTTCTGTCCTACAGACTGCCTTATCATTAATTTCTAACCTTAACACTTATATTCATGCATACTAAGATTTTCGGAAGTAAAATCCTTATAACTGGCGGTGCGGGATTTATTGGTTCTTATGTAGTAGAAGAATTATTAAAATATAAGCCTAAAAAAATTACTATTATCGATAATTTAAGTCGCGGCAGTTTTGAAAATATTAAAACCGTTATAGCAAATCGCAGAATTGAATTTATAGATGGTGACATAAGAGATTTAGGACTGCTGGAAAGACATATAGTTAATAAAGATTATGTATTCCACATGGCAGCGTTGCGTATTAATGCCTGTGCTGCAAATCCCGAAAATGGTTTTGAAGTAATGATAAAATCTACTTTTGAATTAGCTGGATTATGTGTTAAACATAAAATTAAAAAAGTCATTTACAGTTCAAGCGCTTCTGTTTATGGCCTGGCGCAAAATTTCCCTACTTCCGAAACAGATAACCCTTTTGATAATCAAACATTTTACGGTGGGGCAAAATTATGGGGTGAACAATTGTTCAGGAGCTATAAATTTATGTATGGGTTGGACTATGTAGCACTTCGTTATTTTAATGTATATGGCCCAAGGATGGATACCGACGGAAAATATACGGAGGTAATGATCCGGTGGTTAGATTGTATTAGTGACGATATTGCTCCCGTAATATATGGCAATGGCAATACAACCATGGATTTTGTATATGTGAAAGATGTAGCAGAGTCTAATGTAGCAGCATTACTGTCTGACGTGACAGATGAGTCATTTAATATTGGCAATGGTGCGGAAACCAGTTTAAAACAACTTTTAACCGCTCTATTAAAGGTAAATTGTTCAACACTTACACCCGAATTAAAAGAAGAAAATACAATCAATCCTGTAAGTAGGAGATTCGCTGACATCAGTAAAGCAAAAAAGATGCTGGCCTTTCAGCCTTCCGTAAACCTCGAATGGGGGCTATATGAACTTAGTCTTTGGTATTTTAAAAAGAAGATTTATAAAGTTTAAAACTTATGATTCCTATAGCAAAACCCTATTTAACGCAAGAAGAAGCCCAGGCTGCTTATAATACTATACTGTCTGGCTGGATTACCCAGGGGCCTAAGGTAGAAGAGTTTGAAAAGCAATTTGCCGCATACACAGGTGCCAAATATGCCATAGCAGTTTCTAACTGTACCACAGCTTTACACTTAGCCATGATTGTTGCCGAAATTGGCACTGATGACGAAGTTATTTGCCCGTCCTTAAGCTACATCGCTACATCAAACGCAATAAGATATGTGGGGGCAAAACCGGTTTTTGCTGAAGTTCAGCCTGGCAACTATAATCTGGACCCTGTTGATGCAGAAAAACGGATAACATCAAAAACAAAAGCAATCCTAATAGTGCATCAGATAGGAATGCCTGCTGATATTGATGCTTTTAAGCAACTATGTGTTAAGTATGACCTTAAATTAATTGAAGATGCGGCTTGTGCTGCAGGATCAGCTTATAAAGGAGAAAGAATAGGATTTCATTCTTCGCTTGTATGCTTTTCTTTTCATCCCCGTAAAGTAATTTCAACCGGCGAGGGCGGTATGATCACCACTAACCGGGATGACTATTACCAAAGACTTAAACTTTTAAGGCAACATGGAATGTCAATAAATGACAGAACTCGTCATGAAAATGCAAAAGTGATTTTCGAAGACCATGTTGAACTGGGATATAATTACAGGATGACAGATATACAAGCTGCCATTGGTATTAAGCAATTAGAAAAGCTGGATTGGATAGTAAAAGAGCGAAGAAAAATTGCTGAGATATATTATAATGCGTTTAAACATCTGAACTTTATACAATTACCTTTTGAAAAGAATGAATACTATAGTAATTACCAATCCTACAGTATTTATCTGAAAAAAAACTGTCCCCTGAAGAGAAATGAATTAATGCAAAAACTTTTAGATGCAGGTATAGCAACCAGAAGAGGCATTATGAATTCACATCGTGAAACTGCTTACCAGGGTCTTATTGATGTTAATTTGCCGGTCTCTGAGGATCTACAGGACAACTCAATTCTTTTGCCTTTATACGTGCCAATGGACAAAAAAGAAACAGATTATGTCATTGATGCGTTTTTAAGGCTACTAGTGGTAAAACCTCATTATACTTTGGATCTTACCGTTTTGAAATAAAGTAAATAATTCTATTCCGGAAAGTTTATTTTATGAAAGCGCCTATTCAACGTATATATACAGTTTCAAGCTACGATAAAATATTTGAATGGTGTAAGCTCATTGCCATTACCGGATCAGCGCAGGTAATAATACAAAGTATAGGACTTTTGAGCGGCATACTTGTTATTCATCTGCTTCCAACCCGGGAGTACGCCCTTTATACCTTAGCTAATACAATGCTCGGTACAATGCTCGTACTTGCTGACGGGGGTATCTCAAACAGCGTTTTGGCACAGGGAGGTAAAGTATGGTATCACCGGGAAAAGTTAGGTTCTGTTTTAGCTACCGGGTTTAACCTAAGAAAGAAATTTGCCATTGCAAGTTTATTAATTGCTGTTCCTTTTTTACTATATCTGCTTAGACACCACAACGCAGGATGGTTAACATCTATTTTTATCATAGGGGCACTTATCCCTGCTTTTTTTACTGCGCTTTCAGGTAACCTGCTTTCAGTAGGGCCATCGCTTCATCAAACTATTACACCTTTACAAAAAGTTCAAGTGGGAGTAAGTATGGGCCGTTTGATGATGCTTTTGTTAACCCTATTTGTGTTTCCGTGGGCATATATTGCAATTATTTCCGCAAGCATACCTCAGATTTTGGGAAATATTCGCCTTCGTAAAATTTCTAGTGCTTATGCTGACTGGGATCAAAAACCAGATCCTGCAATTCAAAAAGAGATATTAGCTATTGTTAAGCGTATTCTTCCAGGATCTATATATTACTGCCTCTCCGGCCAAATTACCATCTGGCTTATTTCGATTTTTGGGACTACTGCTACTGTTGCCCAAATAGGTGCCCTTGGAAGGTTATCCATGATGCTTGGCCTATTTAGTGCAATTTTTGGTGCTTTAATACTACCCCGGTTTGCCCGATTAATAAATAATAAAGAACTTCTATTTAAAAGGTTTATACAAATACAACTTGGATTAATAGTACTATTTGCGTTTATAGTTCTATTAGTATCACAGTTTCCAGCGCAATTATTGTGGATACTAGGGAAAAATTACTCGGGACTGGAAAAAGAGCTTATTCTAAATGTGGCAGGCAGTTGTACCAGTTTATTCGCAGGATTATTATTTACCATATCAACAAGTAGAAATTGGATTATTAACCCTCTTATTTCTATTCCTTTAACCTTGGCTACCATTATATGTGGGGTTTTATTAATAAATATTTCTTCACTGGCTGGAATTTTGAAACTTAACTTATTTGTCTCGTCAACAGAAGCGATAATTTATTTTGTTTATTGTATTGTAAAAATTAATAAAGTACAATAAAACTACCTGATATATTTCATTAAGTTTTTAATTCTTTACATAAAAAAAGAACTCAGTTTTCTTAATAAAATATGCTGTTACACAGCCATATAGAGAAAAAAACCAATAAGCCAAGGCTTGTATTCTTTCAATGGAACCATAGTGGTTTGCCTATGTTTCTACAGTTGCATATGCAATTGCATGTTAAGTGCCTATCAGAATTCTTTGATCTAATCTTAATTAATAAAGATTGTGACTATCAGCAGATTTGTGATATATACCAACCAGATATAACTCTTTTTGAAAGTGGCTATAGAACTTCTATCTCTCAGAAGATAACTATTAAGAACACATCGGCCTATCCTAAAATACCTAAGTTAGGATTGCACAACGGAGATGCCTGGTGTGATTGCCGCGTGGGCTTTATTTCTGATATGGCACATTGGGGTATAGAAACTTTCTTTTCTATTGGTACTACTATGGCGGAGCATACTCCTGAACTTGCAGAAAATTTATTTGTATGGCCCAATTTTATAGATAGTGATATATATCGGGATTATGGGCTACCCAAAATTGTACCAGTATTATTTAATGGGAATATAAATCCATTATATCCCTGGCGTCAGAAAATCTATAATATTGTTTCTAACTGTTATCCATCACTAATCTTTCCGCATTTAGGATATGAAAGCCAGTCACCAATAATGTTTCATGGTGAGCAGTATGCTCGAACAATAAATGCTTCCTGGTTTGTACCGGCATGTGGCACTGTAGCTAAAGAGGTTGTTCGGAAACATTTTGAGATACCTGGCTCCAGATCTTGCCTAATTACAGAAAAAACGCCATCTGTTGAGGCGGCTGGTTTTGTTGATATGCAAAATTGTGTTTTTGCTGATGAAAAAGATGTATTGGATAAGTTGAATTATCTATTTAAAAACACACATGAGCTTGAAAAAATAATTAATGCCGGATATCAATTAGTTCAATCACAACATACCTTAAAACAAAGAGACCAGATTTTTCAATGGTTTAATCTTAATAAAGATCTAAAAATCAATCAAGAAATTGTTCAGGTAAGTCCCTTTAAACCCCTAAGTGTTGTAGAAAAATCAACAGATGTTAAAAATACACACATAGTTTCCGACGGTTTACATTTAAAGCTTTTGCAACATGGCGATGAAAAGCTATGGGCTGGTAAATATGATGAAGCCGAAGCTTTCTTCCTTAAATGCTTAAACTACATTCCCTGGATGAGCGAACCAAAACTGAAACTAACCATCTGTAATTTATACAAGGGTAATGTGGAAAATGCACTTGACTGGATTATTAAACCAATTCAGTACAACTTGGGCTCTTATAAAGCCTTAGATCCAGATCCGGTAGAGTGGGCTTACTTTATTATTTCTCTCCTTTGTAAAGGAAACATTAATGAGTCTATAATCCGTGCTAATCAATTTCCTTCGCTTTCTCATCCCGAACTGGATCGTGCTCGTTTGGTTGTTAATTACTTGCGAAATAAAGGAGGTCTGGTTCTCATCCCAGACGGTCAATTATCAACGTCACGTTATAGTATTCATAAACTTCCTCAACTGATCTTTACTGACTGGATTAATCATCTGTGCTTTATGCTTAATGCCTGTGAACAGGTTGATTACTCAAACATGTTAAATAAGCTTGTTTCTTTAAAAGTAGAATCATTAGAAAAATCAAATAGTGTCACCCAATCATTGGAAAACCATTTGCTATCAATCCGTATTAATTGGATAAAAAAATTAAATTATATTTTTGAGATACTACATATCCCAAATAGAAAAAAAGGGTTGCCATCAATTTCTATAAATGATTTTGCTATTCGCTTAGGCAAGTGGGCAAGCATAGACTCTGTAAAAAGATTTGTTCTAAAAAACCTGTCTACCATAAAAGACCACTTAAGTTTCCATAATTCTTCCTCTTCAGCCAAGATTGATAATGATGAACTTTTATAAGTAGTCATCCCTTAAGCTATACAATTTTAAATCGTCTCTATTTTATACCTATAACAAATAAGAAAGATTGTGAATGGAAAAATAGATGTAGTGTTTTCATTAGACGCAAATTATATACAACATTTCTGTGTTGCTGTAACTTCTCTTCTAGAAAACAACCTTAAAAATATTGATAGAATATTTTTAATAACTGATATTGATAAAAAAGGGTCATTAGAAAATACATTTTCCTTCATACTGACAAAATATAAAAAGGAGATAATTTATTTAAAGTTTGATAATTCTATCATAAAGAAATTTAAAGTCGATAGCCACATCTCTCAAGCAGCATATTATCGACTTTTTCTTCCGGAAATATTACCGGTTGATGTTGATAAGGTCCTTTATCTAGATTCAGATATAGTTGTTAATGAATATTTGGATTCATTATTCCAATTGGAATTTAAATCAAGTACAAGTATTAAGGGTATTGTTAATGAATTAAAAACTGCTCCACAAGACCCGGAAGAGTTTTATTTGTTTGCAGTAAGTGAAGTAAGATGGCAAAACTTAAATAGGTTACAAAGTATTGGCCTCTCTGGTTGTAAATATTTTAATTCGGGTGTACTACTTATTAATTTAAAAAAATGGAGAGTAGAAAACATTACTAAAAAATTGATTTCCATTGCATTAAATTATAAAGATAAATTAAAATTTCACGACCAAGATGTTTTAAACATAGCTTTTGAAAATTATTGGGGCGAATTAAACTACAAGTTCAATACAGTAAATCTTGACTTTTTAGAAGAAAAAGTATATAAAAAAAATTATTCTATAATACATTATACTGGTGGCTCTAAGCCTTGGCACTATAGGAATCGTCACCCTTTAAAATTAGTTTACTGGTATTATTTATGGAAAACTCCTTATAGATATTACATTCCTGAAGATATCACTTTTAAAAGTATTGTAAAGAAATTATTTAAGCCTTTGCTCATTAATAAAAAATTGCAAAAATTTAAATGAAACTGCTTTTTGTAGATAAGGCACTATCTGACTTGTCTGATAGTGATGCACAAATACTTTATGCAATTAAAGAGATACTTCTTTCAGTAAAGGATATTGAAGAGGTATGTAATCCCGAAAAGGCTGATGCTATTATTCTTCAGGAAGAAAATTCATTTAAAAACTTTAGATATATAAAAGATTTAGAGTCAGATGAGTTGATCTCCGCTTATCCTCAAAAGGTTTTTACTATTAATACGGATGATTGCGCAACAGGACTTCTAAGAGGATTATATACCAGCCTTCCAAAATATAGATTTTACCCAGGGGTTTACAGATCAGTACCTTATATGCAGTTTCCAAATGATTTAGTATTTAATAAAGATAATGATAAAGTTACTCCAATGTATTTAGCCAGTTGGAGGGGCAATACAAAATCTAATGGCTTGAGACAAAAAATGGTAAGGTTATTAAAAGCAAAAAATGAATTCTGTATTGAAAAAACAAATAGCTGGCTTAATCATAATGATGATGAGAAAAATGACTACGTAAATCTGATTCGTGCTGCAAAGTTCTCTCTTTGTCCTGCTGGCTGGGCTCCGGTTAGTTTTAGAATATATGAAAGCATGGCATTAGGGAAATGTCCGGTAATTATAGCGGATGATTTTGTACCACCACACGGCCCAAATTGGAATAAATTCGCTTTATTCTATCCAGAGAAGGATATAGCAGGATTATCATCTTTTCTTCTTAGTAAAGAGCATTTAGCCAATGATTTAGGTGAAAATGCTTTTAATGCATGGCAAAATTACTTTAGCCGTGATGTTATTAAGGAATATTATGCAAATACATTATTATCTCTAATACGCCAAACAGCAAGAACATCAAAAGAGGCTGAACTTAAGCGATGGAAATCATTAAAAGTTAATTGGAATAATAAATGGACC
>JAQBNY010000029.1 GCA_028288315.1 Mucilaginibacter sp. | reverse complement strand
TATCTGCCAATTTGGGGCATTATATTTCTGATGCGCATGTACCGCTGCATCTCACCCAAAACTATGATGGGCAGCTTACTAATCAGCCCGGTTTACATGCCTTTTGGGAAAGCCGCCTGCCCGAGCTCTTCAGCAATAATTACAATTACAATGTGGGTAGGGTCCGGTATATTCCAAATCCTCTGGCTGAGGCTTTTAAAATATGCCGCAGTTCATTCAAAGAGATAGATACTGTGCTAAGGATGGAAAGATTGCTCAACAAAGCCTTCCCTGCCGATAAAAAGTACGCTATTGAACAGCGTGGCAACCGGACCGTTAAAGTTTATTCGGTAGAATATAGCCGCGCTTACCACAAAATGATGAAGGGCATGGTGCAACGCAAAATGCGATCATCTATATTAAGCGTGGGCAGTTTTTGGTTCTCGGCCTGGGTAGATGCCGGACAGCCTGATCTGAGCAAGCTGATAAAGACACCCATGACAAAAAATGAAAGCCGAAAGATAAACAAGGAAGAGGCTTTATACCGCACAGGAAAAGTATTTTTATCTGCAACAGATTAATGCCTCATACACCTTTAATTAACAGGCTGCTCTTTTTTGGTCATCTTGTTTTTTATAATGGCAAATATGGCTGGCAGTATTGATACTACTATAATAATGATAGCTACCAGCGAGAAATTCTTTTTAATAACAGGGACATTACCAAACAGGTAACCGCCATACAGGAATATCACTATCCATGATATGCCACCTATGATATTGTATAAGCTGTAACGTGCAAATGGCATACGCCCTACCCCCGCAACAAAAGGTGCTATAGTACGAATAATAGGCACAAACCTGCTAAATATAACCGCCTTGCCACCATGCTTATCAAAAAATGCTTTGGTTTGCAGGTAGTAACTTAACTTTAACACCTTGTTTTCTTCTTTAAACACCCTTGCCCCCAGGTAACCGCCCAGCAGGTAGTTAACCGTGTTACCGGCAAACGCGGCAACTATCAAAATCACGCAAAGCAGGTTAATATCCAAACCAGACATGCCGCCCGCAATTAATGCTCCGGCTGCAAACAACAGGGAATCGCCAGGCAGGAATGGGGTAACTACAAAACCTGTCTCTGCAAAAATTATCACAAAAAGAATAAGGTAGGTCCAGCTTTGATACTGACTGGTTATTTGCACAAGAT
Source organism: Mucilaginibacter sp. (assembly GCA_028288315.1). Classification (GTDB taxonomy): domain Bacteria; phylum Bacteroidota; class Bacteroidia; order Sphingobacteriales; family Sphingobacteriaceae; genus Mucilaginibacter. The sequence goes on along the minus strand of JAQBNY010000029.1, from coordinate 2,832 downwards.
GCTTATCTATATGCAGTATAAAATCAATTAGACTGTGTATTATTTCCAATGTTTTTAAATTTTAGCTAAAATAGAAAGATAAAGTGTAATGCCTTAATTATATTTATCGGGGACGCTGTTAAGGATAATACCGGCATTAAAGGCAGCTGTATCCGCTCTTCCGGTAAGCCCGTAGGAATAAATGGTATACAGTTGGCCATCCAATATGGTCACATTTTTTAGGCTAACCAACGCTACAGATGGGTTGGATGATGCGCTTATGTTAATATTATAGTTACCCGCAGTAACCTCAATATATTTAGTAACACCTTTATAGGCAATTCTTGAGAAGGCTAACGTATCATTAGCGGTAAGGTTTAGCACCGGTGAGTTTGCCGATGTATTAACGAACCTTATTTTACCTCTGCCAATAACAGGCAAGCTGCCCGTATCTGGCACTATTAATGAGGTTAATGAATTATCACCAACCAGGCCTGTAACAAACCATGTGTACCTTACATTACTTTGGAATACACTTACAGCGGGCAGTAAATTGGTAATATTAATATTGTTAATTACCGATGGCCTTAACAGGAAAGGGGAATCAGCAACGTTAAGCAAAAAATATCCTGATGGAGTAGGGTAACTGTAATTTGTTGTACCAAATTGAACATAGCTGTTATTTATTCGCGAGTACAAATTAAAAGGATGAACATCCGGGCTCACATTTATAAGGTTAATTTGTGCGTTAGCAGTGCTTGCATTGGTACCTGTACCCTTTCCGCATGATGATATCATGGGTATAAACATCACCCCTGCTATAAATAAGCCCAGATACATTAATATGCTGCATTTATTATCGTTGATCATCTTTTTAAATACTATCTGTTAACCACAATGCCAGTGCCTAATGCGGCGCTGCCTGTGCCTTTTAAACTTCCTTTTGTAAACAATGTATAAACCTTGCCTGCTATAAGCGTACGGGTTTCATCAATTTTTGGAGTAACTGATCCCGACTGGTAAATGCGTATGTGCTTATCACCTGCAATTACCGGTAAAAATACGGTTGATGTTTTAAATGCACGACTTTTAAATTTAACAGTATCGCCAACCATAACATCCAGCTTGCCGGCATCAGGCGAAGCATTTACAAACCTTATTGTTGCAAGATTGCCCGTATCGGCTACTAAAGTATCAATCGTCGAAAAAGTTAAATCGGCACTCCTGCCCGCTACATACAACGAATAAGTTTTACCGGTATCTAAGGTTAAAGCTAAACTCATGAGCACCACCGGGCTGCGGGGGCTTTTAAACTGGTAGTTCTGCTGGCCAACGGCTACACCAAGATAACCTGATGAACCCAGCGGATATATATATGATGCATTATTAACGCGTGTACCGTTCAGGTAATAATTAAGCGTATCTGTACTGGCATTTGTAACATTAAGATTGGTGGTTTGCACAGCAGCCGACGGCGCATCACCTGTTTTTTTGCAGGATGCTAAACCAAATGCCAGTATAGCCATCAATAAAAAGGATAACTTAATATTCATATAAGTAAGCAGATGCTATATAACTCTACAATTATAGGTTTTGTGAGTGATTAGCGGTTAGAGACAAAAGGTTAGGTGAAGGTTCCTCAACTATTCACCAATCTCCATTCACTATTCTCTATTTATGCGTAGCTGTTAAGCATTACCGGCATAACCAGCATCAGCACATCTTCGTTCTCGTCCCCGCCTTGTGGTAACAATAAGCCTGCACGGTTAGGTGTCGACATTTCTAATGATACTTCTTCACAGGTTAAATTCTTCAGCATTTCTATCAGGAAACGGGCATTAAAGCCTATCTCCAGGTCTTCGCCTTCGTATTGGCAGCTTAAACGCTCATGGGCCTCATTGGCAAAATCAATATCTTCTGATGATATGTTAAGCTCGCTGCCACTTATTTTTAACCTTACCTGGTGAGTGGTTTTATTAGCATAAATAGCAACACGGCTTAATGAGCCTAAGAACGACAGGCGGTCTATTGCTAATTTGTTAGGGTTTTCTTTAGGGATAACCGCTTCATAATCAGGGTAACGCTCATCAATTAAACGGCACACTAAATTAATGTTGCCAAATTTAAAAAAGGCGCTGGTGCTGTTATATTCAACAGATACGTTAACATCATCGGCCGGTAAGGCAGATTTTAGTAACGTTAATGCCTTTTTAGGCAAAATGAATGATGTAGTGCTATCGGCCTTGGCATCTTTACGGCGGTAACGTACCAACTTGTGGGCATCGGTAGCTACAAAGGTTAAGTGTTCGCTGCTTAACTGACAGTAAACACCCGTCATGGCAGGGCGCAACTCATCATTACTAACAGCAAATATGGTTTTGTTTATTGCCTCGCCCAGTACTGATGCAGGCAGGTTAACTGAGGATGCATTTTCAACAATAGGTATCTTTGGAAAATCCTCACCGTTCTCGCCGCTTAGCTTGTATTTACCGTCGCCGGCACTTATTTCAATGGCAAAGGTTTTATCATCAACAGAAAAAGCAACGGGCTGCTCCGGTAATGATTTTAAGGTATCTAATAATATACGTGATGGTATTGCTATACGGCCGTTTTCTTTAGCTTCAACAGTTAAAGAGGTGGTCATGCTTGTTTGCAGGTCAGTGGCAGAAATGGTTAAGTTTCCGTCTTTTATCTCGAACAAAAAGTTTTCCAGTATAGGCAATACTGTGCTATTGCTTAACGCGCCGCTTACAGACTGCAATTGCTTAAGTAATGTTGATGTGGAAACTATAAATCTCATGTGTGTTTAACGTTTATCTACCAAAAGTATAAAATTTAATGGGCATACTTTCG
>JAQBNY010000168.1 GCA_028288315.1 Mucilaginibacter sp. | reverse complement strand
GGTTTAAAACGTAAGCTTATTGGTATTGAAATCAAAGACCGAGCTATCCCCCGCCATGAATATTTAATTGTTGAAGCTGATGGCAACACCAAAGGTAAAGTAACATCAGGCACACAATCGCCGTCGTTACAAAAAGCCATTGGCCTGGTCTACGATAAAAACGAGTATGCCAAAGAGGATAGTGAAATATACATCAGTATCCGCGATGCTAAAGTAAAAGCCAAGGTTGTTAAACCCCCTTTTTATAAATAAGAGCGCTATGCTTGTCATTGGGTCATTGAGTCATTTTTTTGACTAATTACCTTTTATTAATGACCTAATGACACAATGACACAATAATCCCATGACACAAAATTTAGACGTTTGTCTTACCCCCGCACTAATACCGCTTTATAATGTAGAAGATTATATTGTAGTGGTAATAGATATTTTCAGGGCCACATCCTCTATTTGCTATGGTATAGAAAATGGTGCAGAAGCCATTATTCCGGTATCTGAAGTAGAAGCATGTGCCGCTTACCGCGAAAAAGGGTTTGACCACTTACTGGCTGCCGAGCGCAATGGTGAAGTAGTTGCCGGGTTTGATTTTGGTAATTCACCATTCTCTTACACCAAAGAAAAGGTATCAGGTAAAACTGTTGTGTTAACCACTACCAATGGCACACATGCTTTGCATTTATCTCGTAAGGCAAAAAAAATAGTGATCGGATCTTTCCTGAACCTTACGTCGCTTTGCAACTGGCTAAAAACGCAAAACGATAGCGTCCTTTTGGTTTGCGCCGGATGGAAAAACAATTTCAATTTAGAGGACACCTTGTTTGCAGGGGCCGTTGTTGAGCAATTAAAAGAAAGCGGTTATACTTTAGATGACCCTGCCATGGCAGCCAATGATCTTTTCCAGATTGGTAAGAACGACATAAGTCAGTATCTCAGCAAAACCTCACACGGCGAACGCCTTAAAAAACTGGGTATTGAAAAAGATATTGCCTTTTGCCTGCAAGTTGATATTACTACCGCTATTCCTATTCTGGATGGAGAGAAACTGGTGAAGCTGGTTTAATTATAGGCTACTTTAGCTTTTCATTATTCCTATGCCTGTCGGCATCACGGATGCTTTTCTTTTGCATGTTTTTTTCAAGCGCGTCGGTTAAGTCTATTCCGGTTTGGTTGGCCAGGCATATCAATACAAACAGCACATCGGCCATTTCATCGGCCAAATTAACCTCTGTATCCGACTTTTTGAAAGATTGCTCTCCGTATTGGCGTGCCATTATGCGGGCAACTTCGCCAACCTCCTCCATTAAAATAGCTGTATTGGTTAACTCGTTAAAATAACGTATACCTGTAGTTTTTATCCAATTATCAACCAGTTTTTGGGCTTCATTAATAGTCATATACTAATGTCACTAATTATATCCAACTACAAAAAAATGTTTAGCTTTTTGTGATATAGCTTTCACACTTGTGCTAACATCATTAACTCTTTCGCTTTTTCCTTATCGCCTGGTAATCAATATAGTACAGCACTTTAAGCGAGAAATTGTTGTTCTGCGGTTGGCTGAAGGTATCGCTCAGGTTGCGTAAATAATTCTGGTTAGCCAAATTACTGTTGGTTAATGACGATGTTTTCCAGGCCAGGCTTATTTCGCTGCCGGGTGTAAACTGCCAAACGTATATCATATCCATATTCAAAATGTTGGCATTCTGATCAGCTTTGTTAAAATCGGTAGAGGTAAGCGTTACCAGCGCACCATTAGGCGCCAGGTCTAAAAACTGCTTGTTATTAACCTTGCTCCAGTAATGCCTTAAGCGCAGGTTTAAACCCATAATGCTGCTGAACGTGTATTTCAGAGTAAAGATGTTCTCAACCGTATGTACATTGCGTAAAGCAAAAATGGGGTTGCCTGTTGTATTATCAAGTGTGGAGTAACCTGTGTAATTTATACGTGGACTAAAAGTAATGTCTTCGCCAATGGAGAATTTATTAGTGAGGCGAAGGTTGCAAAAAAGCTCAAGATCATTACCGTGGCCACCAAAACCATTTGCAACCCATTGGTCCGAATACCAAAATCCACCAGAAAACATCTTGGCGCGGTTGGTGCTTAAATTCCAGTTTAGTACAAAGTTTTCTGGCGCCTGGTAAACACGGCCCGCAACACGCGGCTCATAAAAATCGTTGCCTAGGCGGCGATAGTGACCATTTATATTTGCATACCAAAAGTTTTTAAAATTGCCAAAGAGCCCGAAATTTTGATTAAAATATTGATATGCCGATGGGTTTACCCGGCGGGAATAATAAGTGTTTGTCCATACGCCCCATTGGGTAAACACCTTTTTGGGTTTATAATTGGTATACTGCAGGTTTAAGTTATGATCTAAAAAGTTATTGTTAAACAAAATGCCCAAATCGTTAGGGTCATATTTGCTGTCAACCATATCCTCATAAATATTCCATGTAAAATTACCGGATGATTTACCGCCGCCAACCTCGTAACTGTAACCGGTTGCTGTTTGTGTGCCTGCACCGTATTTATTACTCATCATGGCGTAACCATCTAATTTGTAGTTGTTCTTTTTATTGTTGAGGTTATAAACAAAACCGCCTACATCTGCAGAATAATCTTTACCAAAACGGTTAACATTGGTATTGATTAATGTTACAGATGAATTATTTTTCAAGTTTTGGTCAAGCACAATAATATTAAAATTAGTAAGCGGACTTGTTTGCACCTCCCTGCGGTTGCCTTGCGAATCTTCAATTGTAGCATAAGCGGTATTAGTTATGGCATTAAATACACCTATTCCTAAACCATTCGCCATTCTGCCAGATAGCTTGGTAGCATTAAGCAGCTTGGCTTCGGTAGGGTTGCTTACTACCTCTTCGCCGGGCGCTAAATTATTGTAGGCATTGTTATAATTAATTGGTGTGCCGCCCACCCTGCGCGAGTAAAAAAGATTGCCTTTGTTAAAGAGCTCTGTACCTTCGGTAAAAAATGGCCGGTTCTCATTATACTTCACCTCAAAGGGGGTTAAGTTTAGTATTTTGTTATCAGACTGTACTTGTCCAAAATCGGGTATTAGGGTCAAATCCAACGTAAAGCTTTCATTAATGCCGTACTTAACATCCATACCACCATTTACTGAATTGGTAGTATTTTTTACACCTGCGGTATTGTAAGGGTAATGATTAACATAAGTAGAAAAGTACGGGTAAAACGCCAGTCGTACAGGTGGAACTATCTGTTTCAGCCCTGTAAGGATGCCTTCCTGGTTCATAAGGCCGCTTTGTTTAGGGTCAAGCTCGTTCCAAAACAATTGCTGCTGTACGTTCTGTCGTTTACGTATCAGGTTCATGCCCCAGGTTTGTACATCCTTTTTAGCAAAACGAAGTGCAGAATAGGGTATTTTTATTTCGGCTGTCCAGCCATGCTCATCAATTTTAACCTTGCTTATCCAAACCGCATTCCAGTTAGGATCCTCGGTGTTACCGCTTGGGTTAGGCGCGTACTTGGCATCAAACTGGCTATTGGCCGATGTCACAAAAAAACCGGTACCATTTATACCATCTTTATAGGTGTCAAATATTATCCCAATAAAATCTGCATTGCCCACATTATCCCTTGTGGCAATCTCCTTAGCTACTTTATCTGCCGAAGTTTCATACATGCGGGCGCCAACGTATATAGCATTATTGTCATATATGATTTTTACTTCGGTGCGCTCTTCTGGTTTTTCGTGACGACCGGCATTTGGCTGTAGTTCAACAAAGTCGGTTGCTATAGGTACATTTTGCCAAACAACATCATCTAATGCACCATCCATTTTGGGTGGGGTATCAGTTTTTGATGCAACTAACGTTTTCTTCTCTTTTTGAGAAAAGGCATTTAATGTTATTGCAGTAAAAAACAGGGCAAGTAGAAGTACCTTCATTGGGCGCTAATAGGTCTAATAATTCTATAAGATGCTTTAAATTAGGAAAACGTTACACACTAATTTGTTAAATGTTGGTTAATAGATGTTAAAATAATGTTTTATGTGATTGATTGAGCCGAATTGCTTCAAAATCTTAACTTTGTATCCTCAAAAATTAAGAATAAATAATGTTTGAAAATCTTTCGGATAAACTCGACAGGGCTTTTAAAGTACTGAAGGGACAGGGATCAATTACTGAAATAAACGTGGCCGAAACCATGAAGGAGATACGCAAAGCGCTCCTGGATGCCGACGTTAACTATAAAACAGCCAAAACTTTTACAGATGATGTAAGGCAAAGGGCAATGGGCGAAAACGTGCTTACCTCCATTTCGCCGGGGCAGCTGCTTACCAAGCTCATGAATGATGAGCTAACTGCATTAATGGGCGGTACCACTGCCGATCTTGACCTTAAAGCATCGCCAACCATTATATTAATTGCAGGTTTAAACGGTGCGGGTAAAACAACTTTTACCGGCAAGCTGGCCAACTACTTAAAAACGCAAAAGGGCAAAAAACCATTACTGGTTGCTGATGATATTTACCGCCCTGCGGCGATAGATCAGCTGCAGATATTAGGGCAGCAAATAGGCGTCCCGGTTTATGCCAATCTTGAATCAAAAGACCCGGTTGCTATAGCCCGTGAGGGTATTGCTTTAGCTAAGCAAAATGGCCATAATGTGGTTATTATTGATACCGCCGGTCGTTTAGCTATTGACGAGGCCATGATGGTGGAGATTGAGCAGGTTAAAGCCGCCGTTAATCCGCATGAGATATTGTTTGTGGTTGATTCCATGACCGGGCAGGATGCTGTTAATACCGCCAAAGTGTTTAATGACCGCCTGGATTTTACCGGTGTTGTTTTAACCAAGTTGGATGGTGATACTCGCGGTGGTGCGGCGTTGTCAATTAAATCAGTTGTTAATAAGCCTATAAAATTTATTGGTACCGGCGAGAAAATGGAAGCGCTTGACGTTTTTCACCCTGATCGTATGGCATCGCGTATTTTGGGCATGGGTGATGTGGTTTCCCTGGTTGAGCGCGCCCAGCAGCAGTTTGATGAGAAAGAAGCTGCCGAACTGCAAAAGAAGATCCGCAAGAATAAGTTCGACTTTAACGACTTTTACAGCCAGATACAGCAGATCAAAAAAATGGGCAACATGAAAGATCTGATGGGCATGATACCGGGCGTTGGCAAAATGATGAAGGATGTTGAGGTAAGTGATGATGCCTTTAAATCAATAGAGGCTATTATCCAATCCATGACGCCAAAGGAAAAGGAAAACCCCGACCTGATCAATCAAAGCCGCCGTACCCGCATAGCCAAAGGATCAGGCACGGACCTGCAGGAAGTTAACCGCCTTATGAAACAGTTTGACGATATGCGCAAGGTAATGAAACAAATGAGCAACCCCGCAGCTATGGCCAGCATGATGCGCCGTATGCCAAAAATGTAATTCTTTAAGAATAGGAGAATATAAAAGAAGCCTTAACAGAAATGTTGAGGCTTTTTTTTGCGTCAGTTACCCCATTCTTCGTAAAAATGATAGTACATCTGTCCAATTCCATATATTTTTATAAACTTTAGCTTTTAAATTTTTACTGACATGATCTTATCTATACGTGTTCGCCGGGCGCTGTTTGTAGCCCTGGCTGTATCTGCTGTATCTGCACAAGCGCAAAAAAAGCAGCTCACCACCGGGCAAATGCTCAAGAACGAACCTAATAAAATAGTTACCCCCTTGCCAAACATAACAGGCTGGGCTGATGATACACATTATATAAAAGGCACATTTGCCGCCCGCCGTGGCAGCGATGGCGGTGGCAGCACATCTGTTGATGTATTAACCGGGGCCGAAACACCTTACACGCCGCCTCCGGCTAAAGGCACAACAGTTTCTGTAAAGGATAAAGATATTTACCTAAAAATGGTTGACGGCACCGAAACCCGTTTAACCAAAACCGCTGCTGTGGAGCAAAACCCCACGCTATCGCCTGATGGTAAAAAAGTGGCCTTCACATTTGGCGGCAACTTATACCTGATAGATATTGCCAGCGGCAAACAAACACAATTAACTACTGATGGTACCGATGTTATTTACAACGGTTACGCGTCATGGGTTTATTATGAAGAGATTTTGGGTCGCCCAAGCCAATACAGGGCTTTTTGGTGGTCGCCGGATAGCAAACATTTGGCGTGGATGCACTTTAATGATACTAAGGTGCCTATGTTCCCGATATATAATTCAGAAGGGCAGCACGGTTTTACCGAGCTAACCCGCTACCCGGAAGCCGGTGATCCTAACCCGGAAGTGAAGATGGGCTTTTATTCCCTTACTGATAACAAAATTAGCTGGGCCGATTTTGATGAGAAGGCAGATACCTACCTGGGTACGCCTTTCTGGTCGCCTGATGGCAGCGCGTTGTGGATGCAGTGGATGAACCGCGACCAAAACAATCTTAAAGTTTACTCGGTTAACCCAACAACCGGCGCTAAAAAAGAACTTTACAACGAAACCCAAAAAACATGGCTGGATTGGTTTGACGATATAAACTT
>JAQBNY010000353.1 GCA_028288315.1 Mucilaginibacter sp. | reverse complement strand
CGCCATATTCGGTGGTTACCTCGTAAACGGTTTCCAGGCAGTCGGCCACAAAAGCCGGGCAAAATACCAGCAGTCGTTTCTTGCCTTCTTTGGCCATTTGAGCTATTATTTCGCTGGTATAAGGCTGTACCCAAGGGTCGCTGCCTAACCGCGATTGGAAGCAAACGGTATATTTTTCTCTTGGCAGGTTCATTTTGGCGGCAATTAAGCGTGCCGTGTCATGTGACTGTGCCGAATAACAAAATTTATTGGTGTCATTCAATGTGTTGCAGCAGCCATCAACCTGCAGGCAATAGCTGTGAGTATGATCGCATTTTTTTAACTGGCGCTGTGGCAGTCCATGAAAGCTAAACAGGATATGATCGTAAGTTTCCGGCTGATGCTTAGCAGCGTTATCCGCAAAGGTTTCAATCATCAATTCATTATCATGAAATGAGTTAGTGAAAGTAATATCAGGTATTGTTTGCCACTCTTTAACCAGACCCATTACCTTTTCATGCACCGAACCTGTACTTGCAGAAGCATATTGAGGGAACAGAGCAATCACCTGTATTTCAGTTACTAATGCATCTTTTAATTTCTGTAATGCCGATTCTATTGAGGGGCTTTGGTAGCGCATAGCCAACTCAACCATATATTCGTCGCCAAGACGTTGCTGTAATGCCTGCTGCTGTAAAATACTGTAATGTTTTAACGGCGAACCTGTTTTATCATCCCAGATAGCCTTATATAACTTAGCCGATTTTGGTGCCCTAAAGGGTACAATAACGGTTTTCACCAAAAATGTACGTAGCACAGGGTTAACATCAATAACCCTTGGGTCCATTAAAAATTCATCCAAATATTTACGTACATCCGCTGTAGACGGACTATCAGGTGTACCTAAATTTACCAGTAAAACTCCTTTTTTCGCCATAATACAAGAGCGCAAAAATAAAATAAGTATTTGTGTTTATAGCAGTTAAATATCAGTGGAATGTTAATTTGTTACTTCAATACCATAGCTTCTTGCGTTAGGGATAGAAGCGGATACCGGCCATGTGGCTAATGCTTGTGCAGTATGAGCGAAAGCCGGGGCCGCAGGCAACGCCCTAAATTAACCCTTTACCTGCCACAACTTCCACCACGGTACCCAGGGCGCATCATGATGTTCATAATGATAACCGAAAAAATAACAGCTAACAAAAGCGAAAAAATGGTTGCGTGGCAAACTGCGGGATTGGTGCTTGTTATCATGCTCGCCTTTGTGGGGCAGGTAGGTACCAAAGTAAAATAGCTGCACTGTGCTTAGTAATGATGGTACTACCCAAAACAATACCAGGTTGGGTTGCGGAATCCATATCTTAAAAATGTTAAACAATACAGCCATCACCACAATTTGCCATATAGAAAGGTAATTGCGCATAAATTGCATATACCAGCTAATAAACGAGCCGTTGTGATAGTCGGGGTCATTACCGGTATGTACATGGTTATGATGTTGATGGTGCTTTGCATAAAGTTTTGGATACCAAAACGATGCATACAAAAAAGTGCAGATGAAACCAATGAGGCTATTGATATTTTTATTAGGCGCTATAGTGCCGTGCATAGCATCATGAGCGGTAATAAACAGGCCGGTGTATAAATGCATCTGTACCAAAACGAACAGGTAAAGCAGCGGATTAGAGAAATCAATCTGCCATTGCATCAACAAAATGGTACATATTACCCAGCTGCCAATAACCAGCAGGGCAATAAATAAACCGGTATATGAGGGTGATTTTTTCAACAAAATTTATACAGCAAAAAGCGTGCTGCTTAATAGGTTTCCAGCTCAGCTTTTACCTGTTGCATCAGCCACATTGGGGTTGATGTAGCACCTGCAATACCTATTTTATCACCGGGGGCAAACATTGACCTGTCAAGTTCGTCTGTGGCCGATATGAAATAGGTATTAGGGTTGTGCTTACGGCATACCTCGTATAAAACCTTTCCGTTTGATGATTTACGGCCCGATACAAAAACAATTTTGTTAAACTTGGTTACAAAAGCAGGCAAATCTTTATCACGGTTTGATACCTGGCGACAGATAGTATCATTAGCCTTAACTTCATACCCTCTTGACACCAACTCTTCCTTAATGCTGTAAAACTTTTCCATGCTCTTGGTAGTTTGCGTATACAGCGTAAAGCTAGCGGGCAGGTCGGCATCATCAAGTTCTGCAATATCCTGAAAAACAAGCGCGTCGCCGTTTGTCTGGCCTTCTAAACCAATCACTTCGGCATGGCCATGCTTACCAAATATCAATATCTTCTCCTTAGCATCATATGATGTTTTAATGCGATTTTGCAGTTTTAAAACCACCGGGCACGATGCATCAATCAGCGTAATATTATTCTCTAAAGCTACTTTATAAGTTTCGGGTGCTTCGCCGTGGGCGCGAATCAGCACTTTTTCATCACGCAGGTTAGCAAGTTCCGCATGTTCAATTATGCGTAGGCCCTGTGCTTTTAAACGATCAACCTCTTCATCATTGTGTACAATATCGCCAAGGCAATACAAGTAGCCATCTTCGGCCAGTATTTCTTCGGCCATATCAATAGCATAAACCACTCCAAAGCAGAAACCTGAATCCTGGTCAATAGTTACATGTAGTTTTAAATCGCCCATTGTTTTACAAAAATACGTATTAAAAAGCTGAAAGGAAAAAGGTTAAAGTTTATAGGTTAAAAATTTGAAACTATAAAGACGATAGGAATGGATGGGGCAGTATATCTGTAGTAGCCCCTTCTATCCTTCATCTCTCTATCTTTCATCTTTGTCTAATATAATAAATGGCGTTGCCTGCGGCCCGGGCTATCCGCTCATACTGCACAGGCATTAGCCGCATAGCCGGTATCCGCTTCTATCCCTAACGCAATAGTAGTACAATCAAATTTAACACGCCAAAAAACACAAACTCTGTTGCAAGTAACACCGGCGCTGCAATGCTTTGTTTTTTAAAGCTGAACAGCTCAAATACATACAGCATTGCGGCGCTTACTAAAAACCAGCAGATGTAATTTTTCAGTGGAATTATGCTATTGTTCCAATGCCAGTAATCAAATTTAATGGCAACGGGTTCTATTAAAATATCCAACGCTAACAATATTATAGCACCTGTTAATATTCTAAAAGAGGTATTTTTAAGCCTGCTACGCTGCATAGTTACACCTGCGGCATAAACAAGCAGGAACCAGTTTACACCTATCATTAAGGGGATTACAAATAATTTGTACCCTAATGTACTACCATAGCTATAATTACCAAACAACCAGCCTTTGTGCACGCCTATCCATTCTGCACTAAAACCCAGAAAAAACATTAACAGCACAAAAAGACCAAACCTACTGGTAATGTTTTTGTGGCTTAAAGTGATAACTACCAGCATAAGCAATAAATGCCAGGGCACTATTTGCACAAATAACGGTCTTAATGAAGGCACGGCAAACCCCGCAAGGCCCACCAAATGAAATAATACAATAATTACAATGGCTACAGGCGCACTAATGCTTATATCTTTCGGCCTTTCCATACGGTGGTTTTAGTAAGGTGCTGTTGTATTGATGTAATGCCAATGAGCAATAGGCTAAGCATTTGCCAGGGATGTAATATAATGTTTCGCGATGCGCTTTGCCCTGCCGACATAGATATCATGATACGTGTAAGAACAATGAGCCCTATCATCATAAAAATAAAATTCAAATTCATAGTCATGATAACAATGATGGGGCCGCCAATGATCAGTATGAGGTATACCAGGAAGCCAAAAATATTATAATTGAAGGCAGCTAAAAAGTTCTTGCCAAAACCGTTTATTGCCTGTTTATATCCCTTATACATGCGGCAGCTTATCATGCCGTTTGCTAATAACGCTTCGCCGTTTTGGTTGGCAGCTTTTACCAACTTCATTATCTCCACATCCTCAACCACTTTATTTTTTGCCAGCCGGTGCCATTGATATTCATTGTATTGTTCCGCATCAAACAGCATAAACTGTCCACTTGCTGCAGCAACTGCTGCGCTTTTTATTAAATAAACCAGCCTTATAGGTAACAGGTTAAGCAATATATAATGCATTAGCGGCACTACTACTTTTTCACCTGTGGTTTTCATTTCCTGGTTTGTAAACAGGCTCAGCAGGCTTAACCGTCTTAAGTACATTCTATGAATGGCACTGTTGAGCAACCCGTCGCGCACCTTTTCATCGGCATCTAAAAACAAATAAAGTTTACCGCTTGCCAGTTGTGCCAGTTGGTGGCAGGCATAGTTCTTACCCAGCCAATCGGCAGGCAGCGGCTTTCCTTTTAGCACCTTAAATTTGTGGTGTTGGGCAGTAAATGCTTCGCAAATAGCAAGAGTTCCGTCGGCTGAATTATCATCCAGAATTATCACTTCGTAATTTTGATAGTCCTGCTGATGAATAGATTGCAGTAAAGTAAGAATATCATCTGCCTCATTACGCGCAGGAATCAATATGGATATTTTGTCATGATAAGGCTTGCTTACCCTTTGCAGTTTAGGGTTCGACAAAAAATTGAACAGTGTAACCGTAAAGCGCAGTATTAAAAAAATAAAAATTACTAAAAGGGTTATAATCACTTTATACGGCTATTTTGGTTTGTTGCATTTTTGCACCATTATAGTGCTGCTGATAAGCTTGTTGCAAATCAGTAATATTTTGATATTCTGCTTCTGCAGTTGCTAAATAAACGTTAACTGACGGCTTTTTATATTGCAAACCTTCAATAAATGTTGCGGCATGCACAATTTGGAACCTTCCTGCGGCACTCTGCAATATTTTCAACAGGCCTTTTTCAAAGCTCACCTTATCTATAAAGTTAGAAAAAAGTTTCCCTTGTGGAAAAATGAGCACCAGGTTTTCAGGATCGTTCAGCAATTTGGCAGCATAATCCAACGAGGTTAGTATTTCCCTTGTTTTTTTATTTACAGAAAAAGCGCCCATATATTTAAAAAAAGAGACTTTTTGTACTGTTTCTTCTATTACCATTACATGGAACTGTTTTTTTAATACTTTGTGATTGATGTAATAAAGCAAAAAGCCATCCCACCAGCTAAAATGGTTGGCTAATAACAGTACAGATTTGTTCTTACTAACCTCAATAAAATTAAAATTTACCTGCCTAAAATTACGCTTAACCAGGTTAAGGATGTAGTGATGAAAAAACCACTTAATAAATTTATTTTTTTGCGGATATAGCATACTTAATGTGCCACATTTACCTGGTCTTTTAACGCCTGTTTATGAAAGGTATTTATCTTTTCGGTCAACTCTTCAAATGTCACCTCTCCGGCTATACCACAATCAAACAGGTGAAAATATACCGATGGTTTCAGGCTCTCAAAATAATCTATGAGGGCACAGTTATAAACAATTTGACAGGGGCCTTTTATATTTTTAATTAACCGCTCAATGCCCTTCTCTACATTAATCTCAGTAGTATGGTTTGATATGAGTTCGCCCTGTGGAAAAACCACCACCAGGTTCTCAGGGTTATCTAACAAACCCGCAGCATATTGCAGGGACTTAATCATTTCACGCGAACTACGGTTGATAGAAAAACCGCCGAACAGGTTAAGCAGCATTCGCTTTTGCAGGTGATCTTCCTGCATCATAATATATAGTTTGCGGTTAAGGTGCCAGTAAGCCAGGTAATTACCCCAAAGGCCATCCCACCAGCTAAAGTGATTGCACAGCAGTAAAATTGAGTGGCCGGGTTTTGGTGTAAAGGGCATAACCTGCAGCAGCTTAAATGCCTTACGCATGCGGTAACGCATATATATGGCAAACCAGTTACTAAAAAGGGCTACTCTGCGGGCTGGTATCATTGCTGTAAATTTACTAAATACTCATCCAATTCTTTTATAACCAGCCAATGGCCCAGTTCTACTTCATGTACCTCGGGGGCATTCAGCAAACTAATGAACGGCTCGGCCGCAGATCTGGTGAACAGGTTATCGGCTTTACCAAATATTAAACGGCACTTAATTTCATTCCGGTTTATTAACTCTGCAATTTTGGAAGTATCAGGTTTTAACAAGCGGATGAGATTTAAGGTATAATAAACATCCTGCCGTTTTTGTTCGGTATCAATTTCATTATAAGCTATCTGAAACAGGCTATCATCAATAAAACGGACCCTTTTAAGGTTTTTTAACAATGCAGGAGCCAGCCACTTACTTTTAGTTGCCCGCCTGAAAAAGTACCTGCCAAGCGGTTGGTGAGTTAAAAAATTAAAGCCTTTATATACCGATAAACCATCAGGCGCCATCAATATCACCTCGTCAATCATATCGGCAAAAAGCTCAACCAATATCAACGCTATGTTGGCACCAATGGAATACCCCATTACAGAGAAACGCTGCCTTCCATGAATTTTAAACCATTCTTCTACATAAGCAGCAACCATAGCTTTGGGCATACCTTCAATTATTTGCTTCTCGGTCCACCCGTTTAATTTGCTTTCGCCATGAAAAAAATGATCAAAGCCATAAACATGAAATTCGTGCAATATGGATCGCTCCAGCACATGAAACTGCCTGCCCGTCATACCATAACCATGAAATGCCAGCACGGGCTTTTTGCCGCTGCCGTATTCATGATAATGCGCCTTACCCAACCCGGGGATATCCAAAAAACCCATAGCAGGCAATATTAAGAAATGTTATTTATTATTTAAGGCATCAGGAGCACCCGGGAAACTAAATACTATCAAGAATTGAACTATGCTTCTCCTTTATATACTTCACTATCTTATCTGTAGCGCCGGTGTGTTCCTCTACATATTTTTCAGCTATACCTGCACATCCATCGCGAAACTGTTCATCATTCATTAAACTGCCCGCAGTGCTTACCAGCTCCTCTTGATTGCTGATGCTGAAAGCGGCGCTTAACTCAATGAGGTCAATAGCCTCTTTAAAGCGTTCATAATTAGGGCCGAATATCACTGGCATACCAAAAGCCGCTGCCTCCAGAATATTATGTATCCCCGCAGCAAAACCACCACCAATATATGCAACATCTGCATACTGATATAGTGAGGATAACATGCCAATATTGTCAATAATCAGAGTAGTGGTATTAGATTTGAGATTTGAAATATCAGAATATTTTATTGCTGAGTTTTCAGGAAGGCTTTTCACTAAACCATTTATTTTATCCTCACCTATTTCATGTGGCGCAATAATAAATTTCCAATCAGGATACCGGGCTATTAATGATGCTATAAGTTTATCATCAGCGGGCCAGCTACTGCCGGCAATGAACAGTTTTTGGCTGTTCTTAAACCTTTCTACTTCAGGTAACTGCTTAGCTTGTAACGCATTTGCCCATACCCGGTCAAAACGGGTATCGCCGCTTATGGTTACATTAGTAATGCCCCGATCATGCAATAAATGTTTTGAAGAAATGTCCTGCACAAAAAACCAGGTAACCAGCTTTAGCATTTTACGATGTAAACTGCCATACCATTTAAAAAACACCTGCCTTGG
This sequence comes from Mucilaginibacter sp., assembly GCA_028288315.1. Classification (GTDB taxonomy): domain Bacteria; phylum Bacteroidota; class Bacteroidia; order Sphingobacteriales; family Sphingobacteriaceae; genus Mucilaginibacter. The sequence continues at coordinate 7,058 of JAQBNY010000353.1, read as the reverse complement.
CCTAAAAATGCCTGAAATTATATAAAGCGGCACATGCTGTTTATGCAATTCATTAAAAAAATGATACCAATATTCATACTTGGTAAAAATAGCCATCACCGGGTTTATTGTGTTGATAAACTCATGGGCATTACGGGCAGTATCTAACGGTAAATAATATACGGCATCAGCCAACGGCGTATTTTTCCTGATCTCGTAACCTGATGGTGAAAAAAAGGTCACCACAACTTTGTTATTCGGATATAATAATCTGATTTTGTCTAAAACAGGACGCCCCTGCTCAAACTCGCCAAGGGAAGCAAAATGAAACCAAATGCTTGATGTAAATTGCTCTATTTGCTGATTATGCCGCCCGTTGATCCATAGTTTTGCCTTATTATTAAAAAAGGAAGCGACATATAACAGCTTATAGTACATTAAAATCCCAATGTTGTATAGCAGGAGCATTTTTAAAATTGTAATTATTATCTTCGTCGGGCATAAAAGTAATAACATTAAATAACAAAAAGTATTTATGAGGATAGCTGTTGTTGGAACAGGTTATGTTGGTTTAGTAACAGGGACATGTTTAGCAGAAACTGGTAACCAGGTTACATGTGTTGACATTAACGAGGAAAAAGTAAAAATGATGCAGGCAGGTAAGCTTCCTATATATGAGCCCGGACTGGAATTACTTTTTAATCGTAATATTAGTCAGAAAAGGTTATTATTCACAACTAATTTAGCCAATGCTATTGCTGATGCACAAATTATCTTTTTGGCATTGCCAACCCCTCCGGGTGGTGACGGCTCGGCCGATTTGAGTTATGTTTTAGGTGCCGCTAAAGACATAGCAAAGTTAGTTACCGACTATAAAGTTATCGTAACTAAATCAACTGTTCCGGTTGGCACGGCAGATAGGGTTACTGCTGTTATTAAAGCAAATACCAATATTGAATGTGCAGTGGTATCAAACCCCGAGTTTTTACGCGAAGGTGTAGCTGTTGAAGACTTTATGAAGCCAGACCGTGTTGTTGTTGGCACGTTAGATGAAAGAGCGCGCAAATTAATGGCAGAACTTTATGCACCATATGTACGCCAGGGTAACCCAATTATTTTTATGGATGAACGTTCATCTGAATTAACAAAATACGCAGCCAACTCTTTCCTGGCTACAAAAATATCATTCATGAACGAGGTAGCTAACCTGTGCGAACTGGTAGGTGCTGATGTTGATATGGTACGCCGTGGTATTGGTGCAGATAACCGCATAGGTAACCGCTTCCTGTTTTCGGGTATTGGCTACGGTGGTAGCTGCTTCCCTAAAGATGTACAGGCTTTGGCTAAATCTGCCCAGGAAAACCAATATGATTTCAAGATCCTTAACTCCGTGATGGAAGTTAACGAAATGCAGAAAAAACTTTTAGTGCAAAAACTTAAAAAATATTACAATAACGATATTAAAGGCAAAAAATTTGCAATGTGGGGTTTAGCCTTTAAACCCGAAACCGACGACATCCGCGAAGCGCCTGCTTTGTATATTATAGATGAATTATTAAAAGAAGGTGCTACCATCAGCGTGTTTGACCCTGAAGGCATGAACAATGTAAAAGCCCTTATTGGAAATAAAATTACTTATGGCACAACCCCTTATGAAATATTAGACGGGGCCGATGCGTTACTTATTGTTACTGAGTGGTCATTGTTTAGAACGCCTGATTTTGACCAGGTATCAAGCCTGCTTAAAAATAAAGTAATATTTGACGGACGTAATTTATACGACCTGCAAAAAATGGTTGACCTTGGATATTATTACAATAGTATAGGAAGAAAGATAATAAGCTAATGCAAAAGCGTAAACGTATATTGATTACCGGAGCAGCCGGCTTTTTAGGTTCGCATTTATGCGACAGATTTATCAAAGAAGATTATCATGTTATCGCTATGGATAACCTGATAACCGGTGATCTGCGTAACATTGAGCATTTATTTAAACTTGAAAACTTTGAGTTTTATAATCATGATGTTTCCACGTTTGTATATGTGCCCGGTGAGCTTGATTATATCCTTCACTTTGCATCACCTGCAAGCCCTATTGATTATCTGAAAATTCCTATCCAAACTTTAAAAGTTGGTTCATTAGGCACGCATAACCTGTTAGGGTTAGCACGCAGTAAAAACGCCAGAATGCTTATCGCCTCAACATCTGAAATTTATGGCGACCCAACAGTTAACCCACAACCCGAAGAATATTGGGGCAATGTGAACACCGTTGGCCCGCGTGGTGTATATGACGAGGCTAAGCGCTTCCAGGAATCAATAACAATGGCTTACCACACCTTTCACGGTTTGGAAACCCGTATTGTAAGAATTTTTAATACTTACGGCCCAAGAATGCGCCTTAACGATGGGCGTGTTTTACCTGCATTTATTGGCCAGGCATTACGCGGCGAACCTTTGACCATGTTTGGTGACGGTTCACAAACCCGCGCTTTTTGTTATGTAGATGACCTGATAGAAGGTATTTATCGCCTTTTACATAGCGATTATACACAACCAATGAACATTGGCAATCCGGATGAGATTACAATTCGTGAGTTTGGCGAGGAGATTATAAAGCTAACCGGCACTAAACAGCAATTGATTAGCCTGCCATTACCTACAGATGATCCTAAACAACGCCGCCCCGATATTACAAAGGCAAAAACTATTTTAGGCTGGGAGCCAAAGGTTTCAAGAAGCGAAGGATTAAAGATCACATATGAGTATTTTAAATCGTTGCCTGAAAAAGAAATTCAGCACAAGGATTTTACTTATTACAACAAGCTTTAACATATTGTATATAAACGCAGCAAACTACTCGCTGCATTTATAACTATTATATGAATCATTCAATAAATATTAATGAAAATTTTAGTTACAGGGGGATTAGGTTTTATTGGTTCACACACCGTTGTTGAACTGGTAAATGCGGGCTACGACCCAATAATTGTTGATGATCTTTCCAATTCGAATATTAAAATATTAGACCAGCTTACCAAGATCATAGGCTACACACCTGCTTTTTACGAGCTTGATCTTTGCGATGAGCAGGCTGTAAAAGAATTTGCTGCTAATGAAACTGACGTTAAAGGAATTATCCATTTTGCCGCCTCTAAAGCTGTAGGCGAATCAGTAAAACTGCCTTTAAAATATTACAGAAATAACTTTTTCTCGCTGGTAAATGTTCTAAATGCTTATGAGGGTAAAAGTATAAATTTTGTGTTTTCATCAAGTTGTACAATTTATGGCCAGCCCGATAAATTGCCGGTTACCGAAGATGCACCTGTAAAACCGGCACAATCGCCATATGGTAATACCAAACAAGTGGCAGAAGAGATATTAAAAGACGTGATTGCATCAGGTAGTAATAACAAAATAATATCATTACGATATTTTAACCCGGTTGGCGCGCATGAATCAGCACTAATTGGTGAGCTACCTTTAGGTATACCTCAAAACCTTGTTCCTTTTATAACGCAAACTGCTATTGGCAAACGCGAAAAGCTTATGGTATGGGGAGGCAATTATAATACACCCGATGGCAGTTGCATACGTGATTATATACACGTTGTAGATTTGGCCCGCGCCCACGTTGCTGCATTAAAATTAATGGAAAAAAGCACTTTTAAAGGGATAGACTTTTTCAACATAGGCACCGGTAAAGGCAGCTCGGTATTAGAAGTGATAAGAGCCTTTGAAAATACAACAGGTGTTAAATTAAATTATGAAATAGCTGCCCCGCGTGAGGGCGATATTGAACAGGTTTGGGGTGATGTAACCAAATCAGCCGAAAAATTAAACTGGAAAGCCAGGCTTGATTTGAGTACAATGATGTCTTCGGCCTGGGATTGGGAAAATTATATTACACAAAATCCATTATAAGAATTGTATGATAAAAAAAATTATCATTACGGGTGGAGCCGGTTTTATTGGCTCACATGTAGTACGCCGCTTTGTAAAAAACTATCCGAATTATACAATCATTAACCTGGATAAACTGACATATGCCGGTAACCTGGCTAATCTGCAGGATATTGAGAACGAACCTAATTACAGATTTGTAAAAGGCGACATTGTTGATCTTGAATTTATAAACAACCTTTTTGAAGAGGAACAGCCGGATGCGGTTATACACCTTGCTGCAGAATCGCATGTTGACCGCTCTATTACCAACCCTTTAGAGTTTGTAATGACTAATGTGGTAGGTACTGTTAACTTATTAAACGCTGCCAAAAACCTTTGGAAAGGCCAATATGACCAAAAAAGGTTCTATCATGTATCAACAGACGAAGTTTATGGCACTTTAGGCGATACAGATATGTTTACTGAGGAAACTGCTTATGACCCGCACTCGCCTTACTCGGCATCAAAAGCAAGCTCTGATCACTTTGTTAGGGCTTATTATGACACCTACGGTTTAAACACTGTAATATCAAACTGCTCTAATAATTATGGCTCGTTTCACTTCCCTGAAAAACTAATCCCTCTTGCTATACATAATATTAAACAACTAAAGCCAGTACCTGTTTATGGTAAGGGCGAGAACGTTCGCGACTGGTTATGGGTTGAAGACCATGCAAGGGCCATTGATGTAATATTCCACAAGGCAGCTTCAGGCACTACCTATAATATTGGCGGCCACAACGAGTGGAAAAACATTGATCTTATACAACTGCTTTGCAGTATTTTAGATAAAAAGCTTAACCGTGCCGAAGGTGAATCTGCCAAGCTGATAACCTACGTTACTGACCGTGCAGGGCATGACTTACGTTATGCTATTGATGCTACCAAGCTAAAAAACGAATTAGGCTGGGAGCCATCAATTACTTTTGAAGAAGGCCTTGAAAAAACTGTTGACTGGTATCTTGAAAACGAAAAATGGTTAAAAGATGTAACATCGGGCCATTACCAGGAGTATTACAGTGAGCAGTATAACAACCGTTAATAATGTTTGGATTTTTTAAGAAAAAGGAAGCTAAAAAAAGGGTGGATTTTAATTATAGTTCCGTATTGGTAGATCTGCACTCGCATGTTTTGCCCGGGATTGATGATGGAGCCCAAACTCCAGAGGAATCTATTGTCCTGATTAAAAAGATGATGGAGCTGGGTATAAAAAAAATTATTGCTACCCCGCATGTAATGATCGATTATTATCGTAATGATTATAAAAGTATAAGCAATGCGCTCGCTATTCTTAAAGAAGAATTAAAAAATCAAAATATTGACATAGACATTAGTGCCGCTGCCGAGCATTACTTTGATGAAAGCTTTGAAAAACGTATTGATGATCGCCTGGTGTTTACCATGGGCGATAACTATGTGCTTTTTGAGATCTCTTTTATAAGCCAGCCATCAAACCTTATCCAAGTAATACAAAAAATGCTGGATATGGGTTACAAACCAATACTTGCCCACCCCGAAAGGTATAACTATATGGATGTTGAGCAATTAAAGCAGATACGTATGATGGGCTGTAATTTGCAGTTAAACACCATTTCGTTAACCGGTTATTATGGCAAACCCACAAAAACCCTGGCCGAAGAACTGGTAGATAACCAAATGGTAGATTTCATATCAAGCGACATGCACCACCCGCGCCATGCCCAGGCATTAGAAGATGCCCTTAAACTTCCTTATTTGCGTAAGCTGCTGTTTAATTATCCATTGAAAAACGAGCTGCTTAAATAAGAAACAAGAATTAAGACAAAATTATAAAGCTTAGCAAAAAGGCTCCGGTTTATAACCGAAGCCTTTTTAATATCTTGTTTCTTGGCTCCATCCTCTTGGTTCTTCTTACTCGTATCTGAGGGCCTCAACCGGATCAAGCTTTGATGCTTTTTTAGCCGGGTAAAACCCAGACGACAGGCCTATAAACGTACACAAGCCTACAGCGGCAAATAGCCATACCCACGGTATTACAAATGTCCCGCTTATTTGTACGGCAATTAAGTTACCTACTGCCATACCCAAAACAATACCGCCCAAACCGCCTATAAGGCATATTACTATGGCCTCAATTAAAAACTGTTTCCGTATTACCGAAGGCGTTGCGCCTATGGCTTTACGTAAGCCAATTTCGCGGGTACGCTCAGTTACCGATACCAGCATAATATTCATTAAACCGATGGCAGCGCCAAGCAGGGTAATAATACCAATAGCAAAACCGGCTACGGTTATACCGGCTAATTGTCCGGCTAATTCTTCTTGGATAGAATCACTCCTAAAAATCTCAAAGTTATCTGGCTGGCCTATGCGTAGGCCGCGTATGTTCCTGAATAATGATGTTGTTTCGCCAATACTGGCATCCAGGGCACCTGGGTTATCAACCTGTATGGTAACAGAAAATGATGGCTTAGAGGATGATGCAATTTGCCTGGCCTTTTGCACCGGTATAATACAAAATTTATCTCCGCCAAAACTATTGCTGCCTTTTGATACCAAAACCCCAATTATTCTAAACTTATTGTTACCCAACAATATTGATTTATTTATTGGGTCATCATTCTTAAAAAGTTTTTGTTTCAATTCATCGCCAATAATAACAACGTTTGATCCGTGATCCAGCTCTGATGCTGAAAAGTTACGCCCAAAAGCTACTTTAAGACCTTTTATTGCCAGGTAGTTTTCATTACTGCCTATTACCTGTATGTTAGGATTTGTTTTTATGCTGTTAAATTTTGCAATTGCTGTACCTGTAACGGTAAGGTTTATGCTGGTACGCACCGGAAGTTTAAATGTGTTCTTAAAACGCTCGGCCTGCTGGTAGCTTATAGCAGGGTACATTTTACGGTGGCCGCCCATGCCAAAGCTAATACCCGAACCACGGTTTTGAATGGTGAAAGAGTTTGCACCCAAACCGGCAAATGCATCATTAGTATATTGCCTTATGCCTTCAATAGCGGTAAGTATACCTACCAGTGCCATAATACCTATAGCAATAATTAATGCGGTAAGGGATGTGCGTAATCTGTTACCGCCTATAGATTGCAGTGCTATAGCGATATTTTCTTTATAGGTTGTTTTTACCGGCATGCCAT
>JAQBNY010000158.1 GCA_028288315.1 Mucilaginibacter sp. | reverse complement strand
GTCAGCCGGTGAATGGGCTATTAATGATTCAGGTAAATTGAATTTAAATTGGGATAATTTCATGCTTTATATATGAATTTTCAGGGCGCAAATGTACGGAATTTTTATTATTTTTTCCGCTTTATTATAATTGATAAGTGCAAATATTTAAATCAAAGATTATTGTAACTTCATTGCATTAACACCGTCTAACAAATGTTGTTTTTCAATTATACAGTTAACTTACACCAAACCGAAATCAAAATAGTGATATGATAATATTAAAACTTATCCGCGAAAGCTTTCTTTTTGCCTTTGATGCATTAAGGCAAAACAAGCTGCGCACATTACTTTCACTATTGGGTGTAACTATAGGTATTTTTACCATTATAGCAGTATTTTCTGCGGTTGATACCCTGCGTCATAATCTGCAGAAGAGTGTTAACAAGCTGGGCAGCAATAGCATATATATACAAAAATGGCCTTGGGTAGGCGAGGATAATTTTCCATGGTGGAAATATATGCAAAGGCCTGTGCCCAAGCTGCGTGATTTTGCCCAAGTACAGCGCCGCAGCCAAACAGCAAAGGCTATTTCATATGAGATAAGTATTGATAACCGTACAGTTAAGTACGAAAGCAACACAGTTGATGGTGCACAGATAGATGCCGTTTCGCACGATCATGATAAAACATGGAACTTTGATTTTCAGGATGGCCGGTACTTTACAGACATAGAATCGCGCACGGGTGCGCCTGTTACAATAATTGGTGCCGATATAGCTGAAGCACTTTTCCCTGATGGAACAGGCCTTGGTAAGCAGATAAAAATAATGGGCCGCAAGGTTACCATTATAGGTGTTTTTGCTAAAGAGGGTAAAGACATTTTAGGCATCAGCAGTGATAATGAGATATTGCTGCCTTTAAACTTTGCCAAAAACATTATTGATATTGAAAACGAAAAATATAACCCGCAAATAGTTGTACGCGGACTTGATAATTTAACCGATGTTGAGGTAGAGAGCGAAGTACGTGGTATAATGCGCTCTGTAAGAAGCATACGCCCGGGTGTTGAGGATAACTTTGCTTTAAATAAATCAAATATCCTGTCAAACGAGTTAGATAGGTTATTTGGTATTGTAAATATTGCCGGTGCTATTATTGGTGGTTTTTCTATACTGGTGGGTGGCTTTGGCATAGCCAATATCATGTTTGTATCGGTAAAAGAACGTACCAACATTATAGGTATACAAAAATCATTGGGTGCTAAAAACTATTTTATACTACTTCAATTCCTTATCGAATCTATTGTTTTGTGCCTGCTGGGAGGGGTCATGGGGCTGCTTCTGGTATACCTGGGTACGTTTGGTGTAAAAGCAGCGGCTGATATCCAAATAGTGCTGGATGTAAATAATATAATATTCGGGGTAGGTATATCGGTAGTTATAGGTATTATATCTGGTATTGTGCCTGCCTGGTTTGCTTCAAGGCTTGACCCTGTTGAGGCGATAAGGACTAATTAAGAGGAATTTAATAAACCTCTAAATGTATTGAACCATCCTTCTTCTTTGTATATAGATAGAAACTCAATAGTTGAGGGCTGCTTGTGTTTTAAACATAATCATAAACCTCGTTAAAGGGTTTTGCCCTGTTTTTAGTTTCATAAACATGCTATAAATAACTATTTGTTTTTAATAAGAATTTTACAAATAGTAAATACATCTTAAGGGGTATTAATACGCAGATTTATTTACATTTGTTGCAAATACAATTTGTTCTATGGCTGATACTGCACAATTAAAAATTGGTGATAAAACGTATGATCTTCCTGTAATAGAAGGTACCGAAGGCGAAAAAGCGATTGATATCTCAAAATTGCGAGATCAAAGTGGTTATGTTACGCTTGACATTGGTTACAAAAATACCGGTGCTACAAAAAGCGCGATCACTTTCCTTGATGGCGAGGTGGGTATTTTAAAATACCGGGGTTACCCTATCGAGCAGCTGGCCGAAAAATCAACCTTTGTTGAGGTTGCCTATTTGCTTATATATGGAGATCTGCCATCTGCCGAGCAATTAAAAAACTTTGAACTGGAGATTAGCCGTCATACCCTTGTTCATGAGGATATGAAAAAGTTTTTTGATGGTTTCCCTTCGGGTTCGCACCCAATGGGGCAGTTGTCATCTTTAATAGGTGCGTTAGCTGCATTTAATCCAGCGTCTCTTAAGCAAAGCTTATCTGCAGAAGAGGTTAACCTGGAGATTATTAAACTGATTGCCAAAATGAGCACAATTGTATCATGGATATACAAAAAATCATTAGGGCACCCGGTTATTTATCCGCGTAATCAATATGATTATGTAACAAACTTCATGCACATGACCTTTGGGCAACGTACCGAAGAGGTTGAGATTGACCCGGTAGTGGTGAGTGCTATGAACAAGCTGCTTATTTTACATGCTGATCATGAGCAGAACTGCTCAACATCAACCGTACGTATAGTTGGGTCATCTGATGCTAACTTATATGCGTCAATATCAGCAGGTATATCTGCACTGTGGGGCCCGCTGCATGGCGGGGCTAACCAGGCCGTGATAGAGATGCTGCAAAAAATTAAAGAAGACGGCGGCGATACCGATAAATGGATAGCGAAAGCAAAAGATAAGAACGATCCGTTCCGTTTAATGGGATTTGGTCACCGTGTGTACAAAAACTTCGACCCACGCGCCAAGATCATTAAAAAGGCTTGTGATGATATCCTGGAGAAATTAGGTATTAACGACGAAACACTTGAAATAGCTAAGAAACTGGAAGAGGTTGCCCTGCATGATCCGTACTTTGTTGAGCGCAAACTTTACCCTAACGTTGATTTTTACTCGGGCATTATTTATACTGCTTTAGGTTTCCCTACTGATATGTTTACCGTACTGTTCGCTTTAGGGCGTTTACCGGGATGGATAGCACAATGGAAGGAAATGAAAGCCAACAAAGAGCCTATCGGTCGCCCGCGTCAAATATATGTAGGTGCAACTGACAAGAATTATACTGATATCAAAAACAGATAAAGCCTTACCCCAGCCCTCTCCAAAGGTGAGGGAGGAAAATATAAACAAGCCTTTGAATCTTAAATCCTCTCCAAAGGAGAGGCTTTAAGTGAGGCCAAGCCCGCTATGCCGGGCTTTTTTCATAGCAGTAAATGACGCCACGCGAAATACTAAAGCAATATTGGGGGCATGATAATTTCCGGCCAATGCAGGAAGAGATCATTACATCTGTATTAGATGGGCATGATACTTTAGCTTTATTGCCAACGGGTGGTGGTAAATCGGTATGTTTTCAGATACCTGCGCTGACAAAGGAGGGTATATGCATAGTAGTATCGCCCTTGATAGCTTTGATGAAAGATCAGGTTGAAAACCTAAGGGCAAAAGAAATACCAGCCATGTCCATAGTATCAGGTATGGGCAGGCGCGAGGTAGATATTGCGCTGGATAATTGCATTTACGGGCCAACTAAGTTTCTGTATATCTCTCCCGAGCGTTTGGCCTCAGAGCTTGTACGCGAGCGTATAAAATATATGAACGTTAACCTATTCGCGGTTGATGAGGCGCATTGTATCTCGCAATGGGGATATGATTTTAGGCCATCGTACCTAAAAATAGCTAATCTGCGGGAACTCCATCCTCAGGTTCCGGTTTTGGCGCTTACAGCAACGGCCACCGCGGAGGTAAAGGAGGATATTCAGGAAAAGCTTTTATTTAAGCAGCCCCATGTTTACCAAAAAAGTTTTGAACGCCGCAATTTGCGGTATGTGGTGCAAAACACAGAAAATAAGCTTAAGAAACTACTTGATGTAGCTAAGGGTATAAGCGGCAGCGGTATAGTATATGTGCGCAGCAGGAAAGAGACCTTTGAAATAGCGAAATTTTATAACGAGAACTATATTAAGGCAGATTACTATCATGCCGGATTGCCGGTTGATGAACGCTCTGCAAAGCAGGAAGCATGGAAAAATAACCGTACCCGTATTATTGTTGCCACCAATGCCTTCGGAATGGGGATTGACAAGCCCGACGTTAGGTTTGTGATACACAAAGATATTCCCGAAAGCCTGGAAGCTTATTATCAGGAAGCAGGCAGGGGAGGGCGAGATGAGCAAAGAGCGTATGGAGTTTTATTATACAACCACACCGACAGGATAAAAGAAGAAAAGAAATTTCAGCTCAACTTTCCATCGGTTGATGAGATAAAACAAACCTACCATCACTTAGCTAACTACTGCCAGCTGGCATATGAGGCTGGAGAAGGGGCAAGTTTTGATCTTGACCTGGGTGAATTTTGCAGCAGGTATAAATTGGATGCCATAAAAACGCTTAATGCTTTGAAGTTTTTAGAGCAGGATGAATATGTGTCATTTAATGAAAGTGTGTATCTGCCATCGCGTTTCAGGTTTGAGGTGCTGAATGAGGAACTGTACAATTTCCAGATTCAAAATCCGGGTTGGGATGCATTTATTAAAACGCTGCTACGGTCATATGGTGGCTCGTTTGAAAATTATGTGCGTCTGAAAGAGTTTGACCTGGCCCGCCGTACAGGCATGA
>JAQBNY010000147.1 GCA_028288315.1 Mucilaginibacter sp. | reverse complement strand
TTTTTGGAAACAATGAGCATGATAAATCTGCCAACGGCAGCAATACTGTTCAATTTCAGCATCAGGCCAACCCCTTAAATGTAGTGTTCCTGCAATTACCAACAACCTTAATTATTGAATCAGAATCAATTTTAACACACCCACTGTTCTATCAGCAATTTCGCACCTCTGATTTTCGTAATAAACTATTAAGGCCACCACTTGCCTAACTGAATATCCCTTCTTAAAAACATCTTAGTCCATTTACTTATCTGCCAAACATTGCCATATGCTTTCATAAACAATGACTTGGCCTTATTATATATTCCATGAAAAGAATTTTCATGCTCCTGTCCGTCATGCTATTCCCCTATGGCATAATGGCTCAAAATACCTTTAAAGCAAAAATATTCAACTACCGCACAAAAGCTACACTTAGAGGTGCTACCGCTACAATTCCTGATTTAAAAAAAACAAGTGCAGCTGATACCAGCGGATTAATCACCATTACAAATATCCCTAACGGCAAATTTGTAATTGCGATCACTTATGTAGGCTTTGGCAAAAGTGAAAAAGTCTACTCTTTTCCCTTAAAAAACCCTGCGCAAACTTTTGAAATTAGCTTAGAACCGTCCTCAGGCGAATTGGCAGAAGTAACTATACAAACTACCAGAACTAACCAGAACCTACAAGATATTCCTACCCGGATCGAAGCATTGCCTTATGAGGAGCTGAGCGAAAAAAGCACCATGCGCCCGGGTGATATTAAGATGCTGTTAGGGGAAACAACAGGTATTCATGTACAGCAAACTTCTGCTGTAAGCGGTAATGCCAGTTTCCGTATACAGGGTTTAGATAGCAGGTATACCCAATTATTGCAGGATGGAATGCCACAGTATTCCGGTTTTTCCGGCAATTTAAGTTTATTGCAAATTAGCCCGCTTAATTTAAAACAGGTAGAATTTATTAAAGGTTCGGCATCTACGTTGTATGGTGGTGGTGCCATTGCCGGGTTAGTTAACCTCATCAGCAAAACACCTGAAATAGCACCGGAGCTTACTTTATTACTAAACGGCACCAGTGCCAAGGGCGCTGATGCTAGCGTATATTACAGTCAAAAATGGACGCATATTGGAACAACCATATTCGGTTCCTATAACTATAATGGTGCTTATGACCCGTCTGGTATTGGTTTAACTGCTATTCCGCAAACCAACCGCTTTACCATTAACCCAAAAGTGTTTTTGTATTTGGATGAACATAACACAGGCTGGTTTGGGGTTAATACAACTTATGAAAACCGTTACGGTGGAGATTTAAAGGTTATTAATGGCAACGCCGATGACATTCACCAATACTTTGAGCGCAATAAAACGTTTCGCTTTTCCACACAATTATCCTTTACCCATAAAATTGATGAGGAAAGCAGGATAAATTTCAAAAATACTATTGGCTATTTTGATCGGCAGCTGAGTTACCCCGACTTTAACTTTAAAGGAAAACAGCTATCTTCTTTTAATGAAGTAAATTATGTTAAAAATGGCGAAAAAGCTTCATGGGTGACGGGTGCAAATTTAGTAACTGATAATTTCAATGCAGAACCACCACAAAGCTCCCTGAATTACAAACTGACTACTTTAGGCGCTTTTGCTCAAAACACCTATAAAGCTACCAACTGGTTTTCCTTAGAAACAGGTATTAGACTGGATGATAATACACCAGCTCCCGGCAAACCATCAAACGGGTTGTTTTTTCTGCCCCGAGTAAATGCCGTGTTTAAATTGGGCGATCATTTAAGCAGCCGCATTGGTGGCGGATTAGGGTACAAGATGCCGACCTTATTTAACGATCAGAGCGAACAGGATGGTTATCAGAACATCAAACCGCTAAACACAGGTAATTTGCAAGCAGAAAAATCATATGGTGCCAATGGTGATATTAATTATCGGAGTACTTTGGGTGATGAAGCATTCATCAACGTTAATCAACTGTTCTTTTATACATATGTAAACAGGCCATTGATTCTACAAAACAATGCTTTTGTTAATGCGCCGGGCCATTTATTTACACAGGGAGCAGAAACTAACATAAAGTTAGTAATGGATGAACTGGTCTTTTATTTGGGATACACTTTTACCGATACCAAACAGCATTTTAGCGGTTATACCAGCACACAAACTTTAACTCCCAAAAATCAGCTTAGTTTTGATGCAACTTATGAGATTGAAGGAAGCTTCCGATTTGGAGCGGAAAGTTTCTACACCGGTCCGCAATTGCTGAGCGATGGTATAACAGGCAGAGGTTTTACTACTTTCGGTTTACTGGTTCAAAAGATGTGGAAACACCTGGACATTTTCATTAATGCCGAAAACCTGACCGACCAACGGCAAACAAAATGGACCAACATTTATACGGGCAGCATTACCAATCCTAATTTCAGGGATATTTATGCGCCGCTTGATGGTGCAATAGTTAATGCGGGGATTAGAATAAAACTATTGAATTAAGTTAAAAACGGATAAGGAATGTGATTACTTATAGGAGTTAATTTCCATATCCGTTTTACTGATATTTTAAGCTTGTTTCCTTTTATTGTTTAAATATCTCCGGACAGGGGTATCATACAACACCATTGTTAAATATGCTATGCCAACCAAAAGCACAAATCCAACTACGATGATATAAAATAGTTGGGGAGTACCCGGTTTATTACTGGTGTAATAATTTGCGAACATCCATATTACTGCATAATGTGTCATGTAAAGAGGGTATGATATCTTTCCGGAAAAAACACAAATCTTTCTAAGCCCCTGTGTTAGCTTTGCACCGGCTCCAAGTGCTATAAGTAATGGAAAATAGAATAGTACCACCAACGGTTCTATCAGCCAGTTCCATTTAGTAAAAGGTATGAGAAAGGCTAACGCCAGCAATAGAGACAGGCTAAGAAAACCCAGTTTTGATTTAATAATTAAGCTGGAACGGTAAATAAGTAAACCAGCTAAAAATGAATAAGAAATACGTGCGCATCCATGCCAAAAGTTCTCTCCTCCCCATCCGCCCATTAAGTTACCTGCACTATAACTTACAAAACATAAAACTGCCGCAGAAAGTGCGGTTAATAAAAGCAACCAACGGCGACTAATTTTATACAGGGCAACAGCGTAAAAAATATTGGCAACATATTCCCAAAAAAGTGACCACGCAGGAGCATTGAAACTGAACAAATTAAAAGCACGCTCAGGCATTACCGGAAAAGGAATAAGCAGTATAGAGCTAATAAATATCAGGATTAGTTTGCCCACACCGTATAATTCCGGGTGGCCACCAAATGGATCAAAGAGAAAAGTTAATAAGCCCAATACCGAACCTATAATAACCAAAGGGTGCAATCTTATCAGTCTTGACTTGAAAAATTCCCAAACGCCCATTTTCTTAATACGATCGTTATAAGCGTATCCGATCACAAATCCCGATAAACAGAAAAAAAAGTCTACTGCTAAAAAACCATGCCCAATAAAATTTTGGCTGTAATCTGAATAAGCCATTTCCATAAAATGAAAAATTACAACTGCCAAAGCTGCAATCCCTCTTAATCCATCAAGAATTTCAAAATGCGGTTTACTCTTTAAAATTTCCGGGTTTAGTTTATCCATGTTAGTTAATTTCTATTAAGGCAAAATTGGTTAGCACATAAATCCGCTGGGTTATGTACGGCGTCAAGGATACCAAATAATAGCGATGCTTACCAAATTTTTTAATAATTAAACTGTGTGGTAGAGAGTTGGCAGATTATATATAAACGGCTTTTGATTGGAGTTTTTTATGACCTACATTCGTTAATTCAAATGGCAATTAAATTATTTTCTTTGAGCATGAACTTTATCGTTGATTTGAAGTTATTTAAGTACCAGAAAGTACTTAATATTATTGTTCGTCGTTAATTGCTACAGGTAACATTTAATTTTTAACCTCTGTCACTTATAATTTTGATTCCGACATCTCATGCCTGCAAATCAATATACCGTCAGTTAAATCTTTACAGTTATTTGAAAACCGCTGCGTTACCATGTTTCCAAATCTCAAAAGGCAGACTGATTAGTATTTTATTTTTTTTCCCCGCTATTGCATTTTCCCAACAAAAAGACACCTTAATAAAAACCACTGTAACCGAACAGAGGCAATTGCCTGCCGGGCAAAACGCTACCATTGTAAAAGGAAAAGTAGTTGATAGTTTAAGCAACCGGCCACTTTCATATATAAGTGTAACATTTAATGGCAGTAAATATGGCACCAACACAGACAAGGAAGGGGAATTCAATTTAAGCGCCCCCGGGGCTTTTAATAGGGTTAGTTTTTCCTATATGGGCTATCAAACGGTTACCAAAGTTATTAAACCAGGTCAGGTTAATGAACTGCTCATCCGGCTTAACAGTGTCCAAAGGCAGTTAAAGGAAGTTTCTGTTGTTTCCGGAAAAAGTCAAAAATACCGGAACAAGGGAAACCCTGCTGTAGAGCTGATTCAGCAAGTAATTGACCACAAGGACCAAAACCGGATGGAAAGTGCTGATTATATCCAATATGACCAGCATGAGAGAATTGGCTTGTCTGTATTTAATATACCTAAAATACTTATTGAGAGCCGCTTTTTCAGTAAGTATAAATTCATGCTGGATACTTTAAACGTAAATGGGAAAACACAAAACTCAATGCCGGTTTACTTCAATGAAAAGCATTATCAACATTATTTTCGCAAAGAACCTGAAAAAACCATACAGGTTTTGCAGGCTGAAAAAGGAATAAATATCATCAAATTTATAGATACTGCCGGTGTTGATATTTATCTAAATCGCCTTTACGGCAATAATATTGACATTTATACCAATAACATATTTGTTGTAACCAACCAGTTCCTAAGCCCTATTGCTGACCACTCTCCAAATTATTATAAGTTTTTCATCACAGACACACTATCTACCGATAATGGCAAGCTGGCTGTGATCAGCTTTACGCCCCGCAATAAAGGCGATCTTTTGTTTGAAGGTAAGCTGATAGTCACACTTGATGGGCGTTATGCTGTAGAATCATGTGAACTGAACATAAATAAACAGATCAACATCAATTTTATGCGCAGCCTGAATATCCATCTGGATTTTAAGAAATATCCCGATGGACGTTATTACCTGACTAAAAGTAACGTAAAAGCCGATTTTGGTATTTTAAAAAGCAAGGGTATGGCGTTATTTGGGGAACGATCAGTCACCTACTCAAACTATCAGTTAAATACTCCGCGTCCGCCTCCATTTTATAGGGGTAAAAGCTTGCAGAATGCTATAAACTCCAACAAGCCCGACACGAGCTTTTGGAGCCATCAAGGTAAGGATACACTAACCGATCAACAAACCCGGGTTTTTGCGCGTATCAACCAGCTGCAAAATATGTCATCATATAAAACATACACTTGGATAGCCGCGACTCTTACAACTGATTACGCAAAATTGGGGCCGGTACAGGCAGGCCCAATTGGTTCGTTATATTCATTTAATACACAGGAGGGTAATCGGTTTCAGCTTGGTGGAAGAACTACTCCTGACTTTAACCAATCATTTTACCTGGATGGCTTTGCAGGTTATGGTACAAAAGACAGGCAGTTAAAATATAGCCTCAATACTATATTTTCATTAAATAAAACAGCTCCTTACCGGTTCCCAAATGATTATTTTAAGCTCACCTACCAATATGATGTTGACCTGCCGGGACAAAGTCTTGCTGTAAATAGTTCACAAGCGGCACTATCATCTTTCCAAAGTGGCAGTACAGATTATTGGCTGTATGATAGAATATATTCCGTTGCTTATATCAAAGATTTTGAAAATCACTTTTCTTACAACCTTACTTTTAGAAACTGGAACCAGCAAGCGGCGGGTACATTGGTGTTTAGACTGAATGATCAGCAAAATAGCATTGTGCATGGGATAACCACTACCGAACTTAGTTTAGGTTTAAGATATGCACCTCATGAACAAATTATTCAAGGATCGCGGGAGAGACATACCATTTACAGTAAATACCCTATTTTTAACTTAAACGTTACCCAGGGTTTAAATGGAGTACTTAACGGGGCTTACAACTATACTAATATTACAGCCAACATTAATAAACGATTTTATTTTTCACAGCTAGGCTATTCAGATATTACTTTATTGGGTAGTGTAATAGCGGGAAAAATTCCGTTTCCATTATTAAATATCAGTCCCGCAAATCAATCCATCGCTTATAATGCCGATGCCTATAATAAAATGTATTATCTGGAGTTTGTAAGCGATCATTATGTCGGTTTAAATTTTACGCAAAGTTTCAATGGTTTTTTCTTAAATAAAATACCGTTAATAGAGCATCTGAAATGGCGGGAATTCCTTTCTGGCAAAATACTATATGGCGGACTGCGTAAGGAAAACAACCCAATGTATAGTAATAATTTATATCTGTTTCCATCAGGTTCCAATAGTTCAAACGGCACATATGGTTTAGGCAGTACACCGTATATAGAAACAGGTGCCGGCATTGGTAATATCTTTAAGATATTGCGCGTAGATTTAATCAAAAGATACAATTATCTTGATCATCCGGGCATTTCACCATATAGTATAAAAGTAAGCCTTAACCCTGATCTTTGATCGTCCACCCGTTACAAGCCCTATTTGCTGAAGACTGTTATCTCACCAACGGCCTGAATTAGCTTTCTTTTAGTCTGTT
>JAQBNY010000286.1 GCA_028288315.1 Mucilaginibacter sp. | reverse complement strand
TCCCTTACCTGTATAATTACGTAGGCGCACCATGGAAAACTCAAAAACGTATCCGTTTTTTACTTGATGTATGGTATAAAGACAGCATCTTCGGTATCCCCGGCGATGAGGATGGCGGCGGCATGTCTGCCTTTGTAGTTTTCTCTTCTATGGGTTTTTATCCGGTTACACCGGGCAAGCCTGTTTATACTATTGGTAGCCCGGTATTTAGTAAAGTAACTATCAATTTAACTAATGGCAAGCAGTTTAAACTGGTGGCCAATAACTGCTCGGTAATTAATAAGTACATCCAGAGCGCTAAGTTTAACGGAGCGGTTTTAAATAAACCATGGTTCACGCATGATCAGTTAATATCTGGCGGCGTGCTTGAGCTGGAGATGGGGCCAAAACCAAACAAAACCTGGGGTACCTCACAAAATTAAAATTTACATATAAATTACTCCTGATGAAAAAATACCTGTTTAGCATCTTGCTGCTATTATTTTGCCTGGGCGTTAAAAGCCAGTCAAAGCACAGTACAACTTCGGCGTTTAAAAGTTATAAAGGGCTGGTAATGGCTGGTTACCAAGGCTGGTTTAACTCACCAGAAGATGGCGCGGGCCGTGGCTGGAACCACTATTTATCGCATGGTAAATTTGAACCGGGCAGTACCAATATTGATGTTTGGCCTGATGTAAGTGAGTATAAAAAAACGTATAAATCGCCATTTAAACTGGCCGATGGCAGCGACGCCTATCTATACAGTTCATATGATGCATCATCTGTAGAAACACATTTTAAATGGATGCAGGAGTATGGCGTTGACGGTGTTTTTGTACAGCGCTTTATAGGTAATGTGCAGCGCCCGGCCAGCCGTAACCATAACGATGTGGTTTTGGGCAATGCTCTTAAATTTTCAGAAAAATACCACCGGGCAATTTCAGTGATGTATGATCTATCCGGAATGAGTGCAGGCGGCGATTCGCTTGTAATTAAAGATTGGAAACATTTGGTAGATAGTATGAAATTAACCAACCGTGGCAATAAGCAAACCTGGCTGTACCATAACGGTAAACCATTAATTGCTGTTTGGGGCGTTGGGTTTAATGACAAGCGCAAATATGGCCTGGCAGAGGCAGAGCGAATTATTGATTTTTTAAAGAACGACCCGGTTTATGGTGGATGCGCGGTACTATTGGGCGTACCAACCTTTTGGAGAGAGTTCGGCAATGATACAGAGAAGGACCCTCACCTGCATGACCTGTTACGTAAGGTAGATATTGTACATCCCTGGTTTGTTGGAAGGTTTAACGAGGCAACGTACCCTAGGTTTCAAAAGCTGATTGCTGATGATATAGCCTGGTGTAAAACTAATAAAGTTGATTATGTGCCTACCATTTTCCCGGGCTTTAGCTGGCATAACATGAACCCCCGGAGCCCTCAAAACCAAATTCCACGCAACAGGGGTAAATTTTACTGGAAGCAAATTAACGGTGCCATAATGAGTGGTGCAGATATGCTGTATGTAGCCATGTTTGATGAGGTAGACGAAGGTACCGCCATTCTTAAAGCATCAAAGAACCCGCCTGTTGGGCTAAGTGCTTTTGTAACATATGAGGATGATATACCTAACGATTATTATTTGTATCTAACCGGTTATGCTGCTAAAATGTTAAGGAAGCAAGTGCCCATGCAGGAAAATGTGCCGCCGCCTGTTCACAAATAAATGTTACGGTTGTTATAGCTCTTATTAAAATATCCTGGTATAAAGTAAACATTAAACCGGGAGTTAGTTGATGTTATCGCAATGTTGATAACTGGGTGTGTCCGGGATGAGATCCGGACACACTTTTTTATTTATACGATTGATCAGTATAATAAAATATAAACAAAAGAAGGGAACAGATCTAATGTATTAATAGGAGGGAGAATAGTAGTTATAGGTAATAGCATTATATGTGTTGTTTAATTGGATTTTCGCTTTTTATTATAGCGTCACCTCAACTATTAAATAAATTAGTGTGTTTTTTTCAAGAATAAACGAAAAAAGGCAAGTTAATTCCCAGATTTAGTATACTTTAGAACTTGTATTATTAAACCTGGGATTGTTGACGTACGTAAAGTGACTATTTGTTTGTTAACAATGTCTTAACAATTTGTTTTCTTTTAGATGGATATTGTATTAATTTGAGTATATTAGAATTCGGAATAATACTGATTTTCTTGCACAACTTAAAAATAGTTGCGGTTGATGAGGGGCTTTAGTTTAAAACAGTATCAAGATTTAAAGTTTGAAGAACTTTTTGAGCAATATAAACAACAGGTTTATATGCAGGTTTATGCTATTTCTAAATCTGAGTATGCCGCAGAAGAAATTACTCAGGAAATATTTATTAAACTGTGGCTTAATAAAGAAGCCCTTAAAGACATAAAGAATATTGGCGGCTATTTATATACCATTTCACGCAACTATTCCTTAAATTATCTTAGAAAAGCGGCAAGCGATACAAGACTTGCAAATGAGCTTTTGCGTGTTGCAGTTATAAATGATAATAGCACAGAAGCAAGCGTTGATGTCTCTGAATGCCAAAAACTAATTTTAAACGCGGTAAATCAACTCTCGCCGCAAAGACGGTTAGTATATAAGTTAAATAAGGAAGACGGCTTAAATTACGATGAAA
Source organism: Mucilaginibacter sp. (assembly GCA_028288315.1). Classification (GTDB taxonomy): domain Bacteria; phylum Bacteroidota; class Bacteroidia; order Sphingobacteriales; family Sphingobacteriaceae; genus Mucilaginibacter. The sequence continues at coordinate 599 of JAQBNY010000286.1, read as the reverse complement.
TAGCCGTTCATTTAAATCTCTCCAGGCATACCGTTAAAAATCATTTGATGGCAGCGCTTAATTTTATAGGCACTTATCTTTCAAAAAACGGTGTTAATCCCACTATCATCGCAATTTTTATTTTCTTTTATTTAAATTAATAATTAAAAAGAGTAAAATTTAAGTGTTTTTCGATTTTTTCCTCTTTATTTGATAGGAATTTTTTTAATTATTAGGTAGCTTTTATTTATCGAGTGTATTTTATACACATTAATTAATTTTTTTGACTGATTTTTCAATTATCAGCCCATTTAATTAATGAGATACATGCTAAAAGTACCAGTTAGTTAAAAAAATATAAATTTATTTTAATTTTGATTAGTCTGATTGTCGATTTGCTGTGTCTTTAGAGTATTAATCAGAATAAATGGACAAAAAGCAAAGCAAAGAAGACCTTTTGGAGAAATACATGAATAATTCATGTACCAAACAAGAGTTCGAGGAATTGATGAATCTTATCAAAACATCACAAGACTTTGAAGGCTTTGATGGTCCCATGAAAAAATATTGGGAAGGTGCGGGGCTAAAAAACCTCTCTCCTGTAGTTGATTGGAACCGTA
>JAQBNY010000135.1 GCA_028288315.1 Mucilaginibacter sp. | reverse complement strand
ATGCAGCTACAGACACAGCTGTCATCACTGCTACTTTTGGCAGGTATACATCGCTAAACAAAATAGTGAATTTTACCTCGTCGGTATTTTGCATAATGATGATGGTTAGCAGCACCACAATAATAAGTGCGAAAATATTTTTAATGCTCATAAAATTTCCCCTGGTTATAATTTATACAATATGCGGTTTTTAAATGTTTTTTAAAAATTGGTTGGTTGACGATACCTCACATTGAAAATGTTGGCAGCAACAATTAGACAGGACAAGAGAGCAAGGCAGATTTTGAGGAGACAATTTTGCCGGTGTTAAAACCCCTGTCAATTTCTCACTCTTGAAAATTTCTTGAAGGTTTAGGGAACCTCAATTTTCGTCGATTTCCTGGTAGTAATTATGGCTCATAATTTTAATGAGCATGCAATTTTTAGTTGATATTTTTTCGCCCAAAATTTGAATCTGTATACAAGTTCGCATCTCCACCGATTTTTTTAAAATCTCACAATTATATTTCAATACACTTACTGTTAAATTACCGCTAAGCGTATGAATACATTAATTAATCAATTCTATTATTCTGATTATCAGTTTAATAAACGTGTTATTAAATGCATATAATTAACAATGCTATTTTCTTTAGTTTTTTGACTTAAAGATAGTCACGCTTTGTTAAACTAAAATATTTAATGACTTATATAATTAATTGATTAATAAATTATTATGTTAATAAAATAAATTTTAATTTAAATTTTATTGTTAAATAATTGCATTTAATTGAGTCGATTTTATGTTGATGATAAAAATTACATCAATACACTATCTATTTTTTTTATTTTGGCTCTCGCCGTACTTAAAGTATTTGTTGAGGGTGTTTCCTGTCTGGAAATAATAATGGCTTACAAGGGCTTAAATGCAGGCAATATTGGATGCGCACTTTACCCCTGCCAATGTAGGTTTAGGGTGTAGCTGTAACTGATGTTAAAGAAAAAGGAAAGGAAATTATGCCCTGGCTTTACGACGTGCTACCTGCTTTTGGGCAAACGGAAACAGGAAGATAGTAGAGAGGATAATGAGCGCGCCTACCCAAAAACCGCCCGTCATTTTATTCATATTGCCAAAAAAAATAAAGGCTAAAATGATACCGTATACTGGTTCGAGGTTGGTGATAAGTGCTACCCGGAACGCCGAAAGTTCGCGCATTACTGATACACCGGCAACGTAAGCAAGCGATGTACAAACTGTTCCAAGCAGTAGTAAGTAACCAATATCAGCAGGCTTGGGTATCATATTTTGGTTGAACCCATTGGTTATAATAAGGTATAAAGTTATCCAGATGAAAGCTCCCGAAAGCTCGTAAAATGCTATAATAGGTGCCTCAAGTTTTTGTACAAATCTGGAATTAATGATAGAAAAAAGGCTTGCCATTAGCGCGCTTGTAAGCCCTGCTATGATACCCTTAGTGTAATGTGATTCGAATTTAAAAATTAAAACGATGCCGGTAATAATTAAAATTCCGGCGACTATTTCCATTTTAGAGATCTTTTTTTTATTGATCAGCGGCTCTAAAATGGCGGTGAAAAGTGTCATTGAAGAAAGGCAAACCAGCGTTACCGGAACGGTAGAAAGTTTGATGGAAGCAAAGAAAAGTATCCAATGGCCGCCTACTAAAGCGCCTGTAAGCACCAATTTTGGATACGCTTTTATGTCGATTTTATGCGTTTTTTTGCAAAAAGCGATGTAAAAAAACAAAGAAATTACGGCAATTATAACCCTGTACCAAACCAAATTTACGGCAGATATGGTAATAAGTTGGCCCAAAATTCCGGTAAATCCCCAAACAAAAACAGTAAGATGAAGGATTATTAGGTTCTTGTTGAGGCCGGAATTTGTAGTTTTTAGAGGCATTATTTTGGTGCTTTCAGGAGTAAAATATAGCCTAATAAACCAAATAAAATGTTAGGAATACATACGGCCATCAGGGGCGGGAAGCCTCCTTTTACGGCAAAAACCAACGCGAATTTATTGACTACTATATAGGTAAAACAGATAAAAATTCCAATCCCTAATGGCAAACCAACGCCCCCGCGTACCTTGCGTGATGATATGGCAACGCCAATACAGGCCAGTACAAATGATGATAATGGCTCAACAAAACGGCGGTATTTTTCAAACTGCATATCAATTATAACACCCGTTCCACGGATTTTTTCTTTCTCAATTCCCGTATTTAATGTACTTAATGACATGGCTCCATATATGTTGCTGGCCACGTTATCATGGGCTTCAAAATCAACCGGGCGCATGTCTAAAACGGTATCAATAACAGGCCCATTGGTGATGAGTTTTTCTTTTAAGCCGTTCACATATCGTATAGTAGGACTGATTATTTTCCACCTGTTTTTGAGTGTATCATATGCAATACTGGGAGCAGTTAACCGCTCTTTTAGTTCGTCGCCGTCGAATTTTTCAAGCATAAATTGCATACCCGTTTTGGTTTCGGTATTGAAAGATTGCATAAAAACGAACGTGTTTTTATCTAATTGTATGTGCACCTCAGCCTTTGAAGGGTCGTCACTCTTAAAAAAATTAGCGCTTTCAAAGGTTACTTTCAGCTTATTTGTATAGGGTAAAAGGTACAAATTAGCCAATAATGATACGGTAAATATAAGCGTTGAAGAAATTGCATAGGGCCTTAAAAACCGATAGAAACTCGCCCTGCTGGTTAAGATAGGCACAATTTCAGTTTGATTAGCCATCTTGGCCGTGAAAAAAATAACCGCTAAAAAGTTAATGAGCGGCGAAAGCATCATCATATAAAAGGGTATAAAACCCACATAATAATGAAATATGATTTCGTTTAAAGTAGCGCCTTCACCCAAAAAATTATCCAGGTGTTCAGATACATCAAATACAACAGATATCACCATAAAAATGCCCAGGGTAAACAGGAATGTACCCAAGTATTTTTTAATAATATACCGGTCAATAACGGTTAAATATCTGTGTAGGAGTGTCCTCATTATAATCTTGTGCCTAAACGGTTCACCATTATTTTTTTCCAATCATAAAACTCGCCTGTTATAATCTTTTTACGGGCCTCTTTAACCAGCCATAGGTAAAAATGCAGGTTATGTAATGTTGCTATCTGCGCGCCCAGCATCTCGCCAGAGTGTATTAAATGCCTTAAATAAGCCTTTGTATAACAGGTGTCGGCAAAAAGATCGCTATCTGCCTGAATGGGCGAGAAATCATTTTTCCATTTCTCATTTTTGATATTAATAATGCCATCTTTTGTAAAAAGCATACCGTTACGCGCATTGCGGGTAGGCATTACACAATCAAACATATCAATACCTAAAGCAATGTTTTCCAAAATGTTAACAGGCGTACCTACGCCCATTAAGTAACGTGGTTTTTGCTCTGGTAATATATTGCACACAACTTCTGTCATGGCGTACATTTCTTCGGCAGGTTCACCAACAGAAAGGCCGCCAATGGCATTGCCTTCGCGCTCAAAAGAAGCTATCACCTCTGCCGACCGTACTCGCAGATCTTTATAAACCGACCCCTGTACAATAGGGAACAAGGTTTGGTTGTAACCATATTTAGGCTGGGTGGTATCAAAGCGTTCGCAGCAGCGTTTAAGCCAGCGATGGGTCATTTCAATAGAGCGTTTGGCGTAGTTATAATCACATGGATAGGGTGTGCATTCATCAAACGCCATAATAATATCGGCACCAATAATACGCTGTATATCCATTACGTTCTCTGGCGTAAATAGGTGTTTTGAGCCATCAACATGCGAGCGGAAGGTAACGCCCTCTTCCTTTATCTTACGTACTTCGGTTAGAGAGTACACTTGGTAACCGCCGCTATCGGTTAAAATTGGGCCGTCCCAGCCATTAAATTTATGCAGGCCGCCTGCTTGTTCAATTGTATTTAAACCCGGCCTTAAGTATAAATGGTAGGTGTTGCCCAAAATAATCTGCGCTTCAATATCGTTTTTAAGTTCGCGCTGATGTACGGCTTTTACCGTGCCTGCTGTGCCAACAGGCATAAATATAGGTGTTTGTATAACCCCGTGATCCGTTGTAATCTCGCCCGCCCGGGCTTTTGAAAGAGGGTCTTGTGCTGTTAAAGTAAATTTCATTTAGTACCGCAAAATTAACAAAAGTTATGAGAGGTTAAGAACAGTTATAGAGCTTATAAATGGTTAATAATATGAGTGTTTAAATTGCCGATAGGGTGAGAAATCATTCACTCGGCTCCAGCCCACAGGTGTTCGGAAGATTAAAAAGAAGCGGCGGGTTGTGCGATTCCCCTCTTGAGAGGGGTGTAGGGGTGTGTCCTTTGTGCGTGAATAACACACCCCTGCAGCCGCACCACCGACTTACCCCCTCTCATGAGGGGAATTTTGTTATTAATATCAATCTTCCGAACGCCTGTGGGCTCCAGCCGAGTGACGGCAGAGATATTAGATATATCATTGTCGTCCCATTTATGGGGCGGATAGTGAAAGTGCATGGAATGGCTTTAGCCACATTCGCCTGTTTGGCTAAAGCCAATATCATTTTGCATTTAACGTTGACTAAAGTCAACGGCAATTAAGAAACATTAAATTGTGGAAACTATGGCTTAATTGACTCAGCCGAAGAGCTATTCGACTATCTTTCCTAACACCTATAACCGAGGCCGAACGACTGAAATCTTTTCTTAACCGCTCTGTACGCAGCTAATGCGGCGATTTTGCCCTCCTATAGCCCTTTATAATTTTTACAACAAAATATCACTGATTTTTAACAAATTTGCATTATTTATTAAGAGATATTGGAAGCTTATATTCAAGAGGCACTTTTCGTATTATTTCAGCTTTGTTTTATTGTTCAGCTGTATTATTTGTTAATTAATCATAGTCGGCTTGCGGGGTACCAACCTGTGCAAGCCATGCCAGAGGTGAACATTCCTGTTTCAATTATTATAAGTGCCCGTAACGAGGCCCGCAACTTAACCGAAAACCTGCCTTATATACTGGAACAAAACTACCCTGATTTTGAGGTAGTGGTAATTAATGATTGCTCTACCGATAACTCTGAAGATGTACTTAAGGACATTCAAAAGGAGTTTCCGCACTTGAAGATAGTTACCATTAACGAGCACGAACGCTATAAAACCGGTAAAAAGTTTGCCTTAACTTTAGGTATAAAAGCTGCTAAAAACGAACATTTATTATTTACAGATGCCGATTGCAAACCGGCTTCGCTAAACTGGATAACCCGTATGGCCGCCAGTTTTAGTCCATCGGTACAAATAGTTTTAGGTTATTCTCCTTACAAACGTACCCGTAATTACCTCAATCCTTTTATTCGCTTTGAAACTTTAAAAACGGGTATTAATTATTTATCTGCAGCTTTAAATGGCAGTGCTTATATGGGTATTGGCCGTAATTTAGCCTACACCAAATCGTTATTTTTTGGCGCAAAAGGTTTTGCATCGCATATGCAAATAATATCAGGCGATGATGATTTGTTTGTAAATCAAAACGCTACCCCTCAAAATACAGTAATTGAAATACACCCCGATGCTTTTATTTATACGGATGCTAAAACCACAATTAGCGGTTGGTATAGGCAAAAAAAGCGCCACATGGGGGTAGGGAAACTGTATAAAAGCATCCACAGGCGCATGCTTAGTCTTGATGCTGTGAGCGGATTTTTATTGTATATTTTATTTATATTATGCCTTGTATTTAATTTTGAGCCTGTGTTGGTAACCGGTTTATTAATATTTAGGCTAATACTGCAAACTTTGATCTATCATAAAGTGTTTAAAAAATTAAATAATAGCGATATGATATGGTCCTTGCCATTTTTTGATATGATTTATTATATCTATCTGAATGTGTTTGGATTGATTGGTACATTTATAAAAACTACCCGATGGAAATAAACGCACATTTCACCGAAAATGCCAAAAATGACTTTCATTTAGTAGTAAGAGCAAGAGAGGGTAACCAAAAAGCCTACGCCGACCTGATGCATCGGTATAAAGATTCTATCTATTTTATGGTGCTTAAAATGGTTAATAATAAGGAAGATGCAAATGATCTTACTGTTGAAACCTTTGCTAAAGCATTTGAAAAGTTAGATAAGTACCAGCCAGAATACGCTTTTAGCACCTGGTTATTTAGAGTAGCTACCAATAATTGTATTGATTTTATTCGCAAAAAAAAGCTGAATACACAATCAATACATGGTATGTTGGATGAGGATGGCGAAGAAAAACCGCTTCAGATAAAAGCTGACGGGTTAAACCCAGAAGAAACATCCATTAAAAAGCAACAGACCGAAGAACTGAAATTATTGATAGAAAGTTTACCTATTCGTTACCGTAACCTCATCACTTTGCGTTATTTCGACGAGCTATCGTATGAAGAAATAGCACAGCAGCTCGATTTACCACTGGGCACAGTTAAGGCGCAATTATTTAGGGCCAGGTACCTTTTAGGTAATATCATTAACCGCCATAATAAGGATGACATTTGATATTCTGCTAAAATATTTTCCTGATATTACGGCAAAGCAACAGGAGCAATTTGCCCGCCTGCAAGAACTTTATACCTTGTGGAACAGCCAGATAAACGTAATATCACGTAAAGATATTGACCTGTTGTATGAGCGCCACGTATTGCATTCATTAGGTATAGCCAAAGTAATGAGTTTTTTGCCCGGCGAAAACGTGCTTGACGTAGGCACGGGTGGTGGTTTCCCCGGCATCCCATTGGCTATTTTGTTTCCGGAAACACAGTTCTATTTGGTTGATTCTATTGGTAAAAAAATAAAGGTGGTGAACGAGGTAGCTTCGGTTTTGGGGTTAAAGAACGTTAAAGCATCGCACGCCCGTGCCGAAGAAATAAAAGAGAAATTTGATTTTGTAGTATCGCGCGCGGTTACACAACTGAAAGATTTTTACCCCTGGGTAAAAGATAAATTCAACAAAACATCTAAAAATAAATTACCTAACGGAATACTCTATTTAAAAGGTGGTGATCTTACACAAGAAATTGCCGACGCGGGTTTAGCCGTTCAGCAATATCATCTTAAAGACTACTTTGAGGAGGAGTTTTTTGAAACCAAGCAGGTTATCTACGTACATGGATAGCGGTAATAGTAATTTTATTTAACAAGTTTGGCAATTGCCTTATCCATAGAGGCTCCCGTTGTGCATTACTTAAATTATCAATTCCAAAGACAACAGGAATGTTGTAGTTTCCTTCTTTTATTAGGTGTTTTGTATCGTTAAATGATTTTAAAGCACTTATTACAGCCTCCTCACATCCATCACCTAAGCTTTTTACTACGGTAATATTTCCAATTGTTCCATCGGCTAAAATGTCAAAATTAAAAACCGCAGTACCCGTAGTGTTGTTTTGTCTTGCAATACGTGGATACTGTATTGCTCTGGCTACATGTCTGCAGAGATTTACAAAGGAGGCATCCTGGCGTATAGTCTTATTAGTGTTAGTGTCTGGTTTAAAACATGTTATATGGGAAGGGAAAGGCTTTGAATTATTTCCGTAAACAATGGTTGATACTGGAACAAAGAATAGGCAGAACAGAAATGCAAGCGAGGATGTCTTAACAGAATTATTTTTAGGTACTGGTTTAAGCATGGTTAGGCGATATTTAATAAATATATCAAATTCTTTTGAGTGTACCGTTCTTACACAAGAAATTGCCGACGCGGGTTTAGCCGTTCAGCAATATCATCTCAAAGACTACTTTGAGGAGGAGTTTTTGAAACCAAGCAGGTTATCTATGTAAAGGGATAGCTGCTTATTTTCATAATTTTTTTTCGATGATAGCAGGGGTTACTGTACTTGTTTTTTCTTCGATAACATATCCCACAACAGTCACTTGCCCTATAAAATCTTTACCTTTTGCAATATTCCTTGATACAGGCTCTGGATCGTAAGTTGCATCATTTTTGCCTGCTAAAGCAAAACTAACAATAAAGCGATAGGTACCGGGTGTTTGGGAAACGGTCTCCTTGTAACTTTTTAATGCTCTTATAGCCTCTTCATCACAGCCATATCCTATGCCGTTTATCAACTTTATATCGGTTATTTTATGAACATCATCCAACCTTAAACTAACCAAAACATTACCTGTAATTTTTTTTTCACGTGCTGCTGCTGGATAGCGCACATATTTTGCCACATATTTCATCAGATCTGTATAAACAGGACTATGTGGCGGTGGTGGCGGCGGAAGTTTAACTTTACCTTGCTTCATGGTAGGAGGTACTGATGGCGGTGGAAGCTTTTTAGTAATCTTGCGAGGTGCAGGAGAAGGTGGATTTGGAGGTGTTTGCATTCGCTGTGCATCCGTCATTCCTACTATGTTAATCTCACCAACAAAAGTTTCGTCACCGTTTATTTTGGGATTACTAAAAATACTAACGTAATCGCCATCAGCCATATTAAAGTCTACACCAATTTTATAGCTCCCGGCTTTTGATTTTATTTTAAGCGGATAAGCGGATAAATATTTTACCACAGGTTCGGTAAAACCATTTCCCGGGTCATCAATAACTTTTACGTTATCTATCATACTAGCATTGTTAAGGTTAAAACTTAGTAACACAGAGCCTTTTAATTTTTTATCAAATGCAGTTTTAGGGTATTCCACAGTATTTTTTAAGTAGTTATCCAAACCGCGGAACGGCTCTTTTAAAAAGGTTGGTGGTGGTGGTGGCTTAATAGTATCGGTTACAGATGTTCTTTTGAGTGTTTTCCTGGGCATGAGGTCTACCCACCCGTAATTTTTGGCGAATGCTAAGGTTGATGCGCAGAGCATTCCCGCACAAAGCGGTAGCACTGTAAGGTATTTTAGCCTGGCTAACCTACCTGATCGGTTTTTGTTTAACATAATAATTCTCTTTTTTAGAAGGTTATAATTGAAAAATGAATGCGCAATTGTTGAACCTTGTATGCCATATGCATTGTTCAGTAAAAAAGAAGAGTAGGTAAGGGCATCGCGCTCGTAAGCAGCGGTTTGTTCATCGGCAATGTATTCATGTACGGTTTTAATACTGCGCTGTAAAAGGTATACAAACGGGTTAAACC
>JAQBNY010000131.1 GCA_028288315.1 Mucilaginibacter sp. | reverse complement strand
CTATAGGTACCATTGGCAACGAGGTAATTAAAGCAACCGCCGAATTAAATACCGAAGGCTTTTACCCTGCACATTATGACCTACGTTTTGTAAAACCACTTGACGAAGCATTACTGCATGAGGTTTTCCAGAAATTCCGTAATGTGATAACTGTTGAAGATGGCTGCCTTGAAGGAGGGATGGGCAGTGCTGTTTTAGAATTTATGGCTGATAATAAATACCAGGCCAACGTTACCCGCCTGGGTATACCAGATAGTATTGTTGAACATGGCGACCAACCCGAACTATGGGCAGAATGTGGTTACGATGCCAGCGGCATTGCAGCATCTGTAAGAAATTCAGATATTAAATGCAGTAAGCATATTATAGCGTCATAGTTCGCTTTAAATTTCACTTCGCACAAAAAAGGCGATGAGCATATGCTCATCGCCTTTTAAATATATTTCTTTTTTTGGATTTATCTTGCCGGTATAGCCGGTGGCGGCGTAGGCAGTGGTTTACGTGGAATCATATCCTTACGTTCTGATGTGTTATAAACAAACGATGCAACAATTGTAGCCGCTTGTTTAAGATCATCTTCGCTCAGGCGATCATAAGTATCCTGATTGCTGTGGTGAGTACGGGTACCATAGTCCATACCATCCTGTATAAACTGGAAGCCCGGTAAGCCTACTGCATCAAACGACAGGTGATCTGTACCGCCAGTATTGCTGATTGTAACTGCACCCGCCCCCAGATCTTTAAATGGCGCTAACCACTCTTTAAATATAGGCCCTGCTGCAGAATCTCCCTGTAAATAAATACCGCGGATTTTTCCTGTGCCGTTATCTAAGTTATAATAAGCATCTAATTTAGCCTGCTCGGGTTTTAACTCCATGGTATGCGGATCGCCAAAGTGAGCTGCAATATAACCGCGTGAACCAAATAAACCCTGCTCTTCACTGCTCCATAAAGCAATGCGGATGGTACGTTTTGGTTTAAAGCCTGTTGCTTTTAAAATACGCATAGCTTCCATCATTACGGCACTACCTGCAGCATTATCTGTTGCACCTGTTGCGCCGTGCCATGAATCAAGGTGGCCACCTATCATAATTACCTGGTATTTTAGCTTTTTATCAGTACCTGGTATTTCGGCCACTACGTTATAACCTTGCATATCGGCAGTAAAAAACTCAGTTTTAATATCAGCTTCCATGGTTACCTTTTGGCCACCTTTAACTAATCTTAAAATACGCAGGTAATCTTCTCCGCTGGTTTCAAGTTCAGGCGCAACTGCTTTTGCAGTATCGGCATATGATGCACCGTTGGTGGTAAACACAGTACCATCTGTACCACGGCCCTGGCTTAATATTAAGCCAACCTTTTCATCCAGTAAAAATTTGCCAATGGCAGCACGCATAGCTAATGCTTTTCTGCGGGCTATCATTTGCGGGCTGTTAGCATCAAGCGTCCTGTGGTTTCCAGCCGGAGCAGGTGGAGTAGCCGCAGCCATTTTATCCAGTTCTTCGTCGGTATAACGGGCAGCATCTGCCTTAAACGTCCGGTTTAATTTAGCCTGGGTATCAAAAATAACTATCTTACCTTGCAGCTTACCTTTATATTGATCAAGATCAGTATTAGTATCTGCTTTAACCAATACCACTTCGCCTTTTATTGGTCCGTTAGTACCGGGTGTCCACGCTTTAGGGATGGCTATAATGGCGTGGTAGTAAGGTACGGTAATAGCGGCATAGTTCTTTTGAACTTCCCAGCCTTTGCCAAATTTACCCCAGGGTTCCAATTTGGAATTTGCTAACCCCCATGATTTTAGTTGATTAACGGCCCAGTCCTGTGCACGCTTTAAACCCGGAGAACCAGACAAACGCGGACCAGCAACATCAGTTAAATAGAAAGCCGTCTCCATTACTTTAGAATGGTTTAATCCTTCCTCTCGAATTTTTTGAACAGCAGCCTGGTCGACAGTTTCCTGTGCAAACACAGTACCCGTTATACCTGTAAGCGCTAAACAGGCGTAAAGTAGTTTTAATTTCATATATAGCCAGTTAAGTTAATTATCAATAACAAACATATTTAAATTATTCGTTAATGCTTTCGGGCGGCTTTAACAAAGTTGTTACAGATGTTAATTCTTGAGGCATACTTTGGCGTATAATCTGGTCAAAATCCCAACAAAAAAAGGGATAAACCTCTTCGGTTATCCCCCTTTAAAATCACATTGTTTAATTGCTTAAACAGTCATTATATCTTTTTCTTTAGCATCTGAAAGCTGATCAACTTTTACGATATAAGCATCTGTCAGTTTTTGCACTTCGGCTTCGCCAACTTTTATCTCATCTTCAGAAACGCCGTCGGTTTTTAATTTTTTTATCTTTTCGTTTGCATCTTTACGAATATTACGAATGGCTATTTTACCGGCCTCTGCCTCACCTTTAGCTTTTTTAGCCAATTCGCGACGACGCTCTTCTGTTAAAGGAGGTACATTAATACGGATAATTACACCATCGTTTTGGGGATTAACACCAAGGTTAGCCTCTTTAATAGCTTTTTCAATAGCTACAAGCAATGATTTTTCCCAAGGCTGTACAACAATGGTACGTGCATCAGGTGTATTAACGCTACTTACCTGGCTTAATGGGGTAGGTGAACCATAATAATCTACCATCACATCATCTAGCATGCTTGGGCTTGCCTTACCTGCACGAATCTTATTTAATTCATTATCTGCGTGGGCAATTGCTTTGTCCATTAAAGCTTTTGCATCATTCACTTGTTTTTTAATGAGTTCGCTCATTGTATCTGTATTTTTGACAAAAATAATAAAAAGTATCAAAGCCCCTCAACATCTGTAAGGATAGATTAGACTTTTTTACCAGCAGGGTTAATTTTATAGTTATAAACTTGTAATACAACCTATTAGGTACCGATATGTTCTGTATAAAGTTGTTTTACACGCAACCTATAGGGGTTTCCCTACTAATTAAGATATTATATTATTTGTTGATTAATGGTTTACAGCTTATACCTTGAGTGGTGTGATAAGTTATGATAAGCCCAGTTTATGACCGTGGGGGCCAAAAGGTAAGATGGCCAAAGGAAGTTGCAGCGAGTTAATTTATGGCAATAAAAGAACCAGCTAACAAATTATTGAGAGCCTATAAATGAAATAACTTAAAGCAAAACACCGTGGTGACCGGTATTTTGCTTTAAGTTTAGTAACAGATTACCAGCGACTTCCGCCGCCGCCGCCTCTGTTGTTATCTTTTGAGTAGCCGCCACCGCCGCCACCTCTGCTGTCTCTTGAATAGCCGCCGCCACCGCCGCCGCGGTTGCCGCCACCGT
>JAQBNY010000125.1 GCA_028288315.1 Mucilaginibacter sp. | reverse complement strand
TTGCGCTTTAATAAGGTCTCGATCATTGCCGCTCGTGTGGCCGGTGTACCCAGCCCGCTGTCCTTCATGGCCTGGCGCAGTTCTTCATCGTCAATTTCCTTTCCAGCGGTCTCCAGCGCTTTCAGCAAGCTGGCCTCGTTGTACAACGGCTTGGGTTTCGTTTGTTTTTCCAGCAGGGCTTTATCGGTTATAGGCAGGTTTTCGCCCTGCATTACTTTTGGTAAGGTGGCGTTTTCCTCGTCTTTCTTTTCCTCATCCTTATCATTGAATACCGCACGCCATCCTGCAGTTTGGATTACAGTACCGCTGGCGATGAATTTAGAGCCGGATTGTACGGTGATCCTGGTGATCTCCTTAATACAATCCTGGTGAAAAGCTTCCAGCATACGCCCTACCACCATATCATAAATAGCCTGCTGGTCTGTTGAAAGCTGGTAAGGCGTTTCGCCCGTAGGCAATATCGCATGGTGATCGGTCACTTTTTTCGCATTAACACTGCGTTTGTTCAATTTAGTACCAGCAAGGAGGGTTGCCTGTTTGCCAAATTCCTTATGGTCGCTAAATTTATCTATCAATGCCGGTACGCCCGCATATACATCATCGCCAATATACCGGCTACCCGTACGCGGGTAAGTAACCAGCTTGTTTTCATACAAGTTCTGCAGTAGGGTTAGTGTTTGATCGGCTGTAAAGCCTTTGCGCTTATTTGCCTCCTGCTGCAGGCTGCTCAAATCATGCAAAAGTGGAGGTGGTTCCTTACGGGGTTTTGCTTCTACGCTGCTGATATGGCCGCCCTGCGGAAAGCCAGCCCCAACATCTTCTACCAGATCCAGTATGGCCTGCGCTTCTTCTTTTGTTTTGAAGTTCTTTTCAGAAACGGCCTTAAACCCCTGCCTATCCTTATTAGGCTGAATGCTCACCTGATAATATGTTTGTGGTACAAAATTCTTGTTTTCGAGATACCGCGCGCAGATCATAGCCAGGGTAGGGGTTTGTACCCTACCTAAGGACAATACAGACCTTGTGCCGGACGATAAACTAAGCGCCTGAGTAGCATTCATGCCCACCAGCCAGTCGGACTGTGAGCGGCAATGCGCGGAATTGAACAGGGTATCATAATCAGAGCCGGGTTTTAAATTCCGGAAACCTTCTTTAATGGCTGCATCCGTTTGCGACGATATCCAAAGCCTTTTAAACGGTTTTTTACACTTGAGGTAATAATAGATATAACGAAAGATTAGCTCGCCTTCCCGCCCGGCATCTGTGGCTACAATAATCTCTGTAGCTTCGTCAAATAAAGCCTTTATAATATCCAGCTGTTTTCTAACACCAGGATCTTCTACCATACCATCCTTGGTTTTAATTTTACGGATAGAAAGCTTGAACTTTTGCGGCAGCATCGGCAGGTTCTGTACGTTCCAACCATAGTAACCGTATTCCTGAGGCGCGGCCAGTTGCAGCAGGTGGCCAAAAGCCCAGGTAAAGGTGTATCCTTTGCCCTCTATATAGCCATCCTTTTTAGTGGTGGCGCCAAAAACTTTAGCTATCTCTCGTCCTACGGATGGCTTTTCAGCAATAATTACTTTCATAACAGGTCATGGCGAAAGTATGTAATTGCTTTGCGCGGTGCAACCTTTGTGGAGAAAATGGCTTAAGCCTGCCTTTCGGTGTAAACTGTAAACACCCAATATGATTAATCATTTACCGGTAGCCATTAATGGAGAAAGCCATATGTATTAATTGGCGCACAACTTGCGGGAATAGTAAATAAAACTCTAACTTACATATCATTTATCAAAATCCCTGTAGTTATTGCGATAACAGCTTTAGCCTTTATTAGGATAGTGTATACAAAGCAGGCGTTCAAAATACTTTTGATTGATTTTTGCAATTAAAGTAAATTAATCCCCACGAAAGTAATTTAAGTTAAAATACTTGCTTATAAAGTTATTAACATATAACTTTAAATAAGGAATACAATAAATATGTAAACTTTATAAACTACAAATAAACATTTAATTTTTTTACCATGACTATAATTGAAGAAAACACATCGGCAGAACTTCCAGAGGATGATCAGCTGAATGACGGCTTTTTTGACACAAATTCAATAGCTAGTGCCAGGGATAAAAATACGCCTATAGGTGTACGAAGTAGTAGGAATGCAGGTGATAATGTAGAGAATCTGGCTAGCCAGCAACGTATAGATAAAAATATACCTATTGGTTAAAGGTTATTTTTTCTATATATCATTTATTAGAATCACTTGGTGCCTTAATAGGTGCTGATATGCAGATTTATTGTCTCATTTACCCAAAAGAGATAATGTTATTTACTAAGATTTAACGGCATTTTGCCTTATATAATTTCTTGAATATGGGTTATGGGGATGCAACTTTATATAAAACGGATGTTACTTTTCTGCCTAATCAGTTTAGTTACTCCGGTTTATGCACAAGAAAAAAAGCTCGCAGGTGATACTGCACAGATTACTCAACTACTTAACTTAAGTAAACGAGCCCAACCGCTTAACCCAGACAGCGCATTGCTATATGCACAGCAAGCCCTTACTATTGCCAGAAATACGGGTAACGGTGTTGGTGAAGCCAACAGTTTAAATAGGGCGGGCGTAGTATTATGGAAAAACGGGAAGTATGACCGTGCCCTGCATTATTTTCTCAATTCATTAAAAATACGTGAGAAAAATGAAGATCTGCTGGGACAGATTGCCAGCCTAAATAATATTGGCATTCTGTATTCAGATCAAAACGATAATGCCAAGGCTTTAATATACCACTTTAAAGCAAAAGCAATTGCCGAATTGCTCCAAAACAGGAAATTATTAAGTATTGTATTATCTAATATAGGCAACTGTTACATTAAACTTAATAATATAAATTCAGCTCTTGCTTTTGAAATGCGCGCTTATCAATTGCAGCAAGGGTTGAGTGATCAGGCAATGCTGCCAAACACATTATCAATTTTAGGGGATATTCATTACAAAATGAAACACCAGGCTCTTGCACTGGATTATTATAGATTAAGCATATTTTATGCTAAGCAACAAAACGACCAAAGCATCCTTGCCGATACCTATAATAGCATGGCATTGCTATATAAAAATAGTGGTCGGGAAGATTCTAGTATATTTTACGCTAAAAATGCCTTGAACGCAGGTCAAATAGCCAAGTACCCGATAGCTATTTATAATGCGGGTAATGTGTTAACACAGATATATCAGAATAAAAATGAACATCTGGAACTGCTGTACTTAAAAATAGCTATGGCTGCAAAAGATAGTATGTTTAACATTGAAAAAATAAAACAAGTACAACTCCTAAGTTTTAATGAGGCAGCCAGGCAAGAAGAAATAATTGAAGAAAAAAGGCGCGAATCCGAAGAAAGGATTATTAATCTACAACTTATTGGTATTGCAATTTTTATCCCATTTTTCTTTTTGGCATTACTGGTACTTAGCAAAAGCCGAACACACCGCAAGGTAATTGAATTTATGAGTGTGATTTCCTTACTATTGGTATTTGAATTTATAAGCCTTTTTATTCACCCGTTTATACAGA
>JAQBNY010000134.1 GCA_028288315.1 Mucilaginibacter sp. | reverse complement strand
CAAGGTGCAAAAACAGGCCGTGCAAATGCAAATGTTCTCGATAGATGACCCGGTGTTGGTAAAGATCCGCGATACGCTGAATAACCTTGACGTGAACACTCTTACCCCTGTAGAAGCTCTAATGAAGTTGGATGAGATACAGCGGGTGATAAAAGGGTAGGGGGCCAGATGTGCAGATGTGTAAATATGCAGATGTGCAGATAGAGTGCCATTACAATAATTTGCACATCTATCTTCAATTGTTGAAATGTTTATAACATCTCTTTTAAGGATTATTTCTTTCGGGATACCTTTAGGTTATGTTAATACCTCGCCATATCAAACTGCTTTTATTTTATGCTGCTGCTGTTATCTTCTCTTCCTGTCATTCGCGTAAATTAACTGTTAGAAATCCGCAGGGCGATTACAATCCGTCTATCCTGATTCCTAAACGCGGGCCATATGTGATGGTAAAGCCTGATAAGGAAACCGCAGATAAGTATGCCGAACTAATGGGGGTTAAGCGCAACGATATTCAAAACGGCAGGTTATACAGTTTTATTGACGAATGGTTGGGCGTGCCTTACCGCTTCGGCGGGACGGGTAAGGATGGGGTGGATTGCTCCGGACTTATTTTTTTATTACAGCTACAGGTATATGACCAACCCGTGCCACGTACTTGTGCCCTACAGGTAAACAGTATAAAGCGTAAATATGAGGAAGAGCTAAAAGAAGGCGACCTGGTGTTTTTTGACTTCGACGGGAAGCAATACAGCCATGTAGGGGTTTACCTGCAAAACGGTTATATAGTGCATGCCAGTACCCGCAAAGGGGTTATTATAATAAAGCTGCATGACCAGGGTATTTACAAATATTTCTCACGCGCGGGCTCCATTATCGATCCAACTACTTCGGTACAGAATGATTAATTAGCTATTGCTTAATATAATTTTTAATTTTGTACCATGTCAAAACAAAAGCAAGACTATTCTTTCTGGACTAAATACAAGCGTTATGCCGGTACAGAAATTATGCTTTACCTCATCATGATTATCGGTATAATACTGGGTATTATTATCTTTAGTTAATCAATTCTTCACCAGCGTTACATTGTAATTATCGGCATCAACCACTGTTTGGTAAAATTCAACAAGGTCATGGTAACTGTCTTTACTGTATGTGCCATCAATAACCTGCAGGGTACGCTTAAATATTAGCTTATCGCCATTTAATACCATTGTTGCCTTAAAAGTACCAAATGGTTTTTCAACAGATACATTTAAAGGGCTAAGATCGCTATGATAACCTGTAGGTAGAGTATATGTTATTTCATCTTCATCAGTATAACCACTGTTAATATATACGGGATTGCTTCGGTTACGTACATCGCGCACTGTTTTGATAGTGCGGTTAAGCGGATTAATTGAAAAGTACAGCTTTCCATTTTCGGTTGTAGCAAAATCACGGGCGCTTAGTTTTATGGTTTCTGTTGCTGCGGGCAGTTCATTCTTTTCCTGTTTATAATTACACTTTCCAATATCAAGATTGTTTATAGCGTTGTATCTTTTTTGCAGAATCTTAATCTGTTCATTAACCGGTTCGTCAAGCAGGTCGTCATGATTATCATACTGGGTGCCTTTAAAAATGGTGGTTACATCTCCCGTAAGCATACCATTTGTATCCACAGTAAAACCGGCTTTACGCACCTGCGAATTAATTTGAGCGGTGTATTTTGGCGTATGCATTAGTTTGCCTCCTTCAGGAGTGCAGGCTAAAACAGTGCGATCATCTGTAAAGTCACTTAAAAACCCAAAGGGGATCTTCTGGCTGGTACACTCCAAAAATGTAGTGTCGTTTTTAAACGGAAGGCAAAGTATAACATGGTTCCCCTGGCTCATGCTGGCAAAATCATTAAGCAGGCTTACCTTTCGGGATCCTGCATCAACCACGCAATACCATGATTGAATATTAGCGGCCTTTAGCAATGCTTGTGTATAGTTAACCAAAGCTTTGCAATCGCCATAGTTTAACCTGTCTACTTCTGATGCTAAAAAGGGCTGGTAACCGCCAATACCTATCTGTACACTAATATACCGGGTTTTATTCTGCATATACTCGTATATCTTTTTGGCTTTTAGTTTAGGGTCGGCAATGCCATTGGTTATTGTATTTACCTGCTGTACAGTTTCTGGTGGTAGTGCCTGGCGGTTAGCTAATAATTTATCATAGGTCCACTTGCCCAATTCTTTCCAGTTAGTAAATGTGCCGCTTATGCCTTCGTACTTAAAGTTTTCCGGCGCTATTTTAACCGTACTTAAATATTTATCACGGTTGGGGCTATAGGGTTCCTCTTTAATTGCTTTTAGGTTTGTTACCTGCCATGTGTAAGTTTTTAAGCCATCTTTTGTTGTGCCGGTAATTACACTTGGCGGCAGGTTTATTTCTTTATACCTGATGTTAAACTCGGGCTTGCAGATAAATGTAAAAGAGCTTTTTTCAACCGCAAGGCCTACAGCTTCATTTGGCTGCCAGTCATCAAAATTAAGCGATTGTTTGGAGCGTAGTTCACATTCATACTCAATAGTGTATGGGTATGAGCCGGTTGATGGTGTGTAGTGTTTAACGCGCGAATCCTCAAATAACGACATATCGCTCGCCGCGTTCACATCGGCAAAATCCTTCTCAGCAAACTTACTGGTAAGCTGGCCAAACTCATTATATAGGGCACCTTTAACATACCTGATAATATTGCTACGGTTATGCCATATTACAACGCGGGCAATATCATCACCGTTTTTATTGAGTACGGTTAGAGCGGTTTTAATATGATAGATGGTATTATCGGCATCTTTTACCTCAATAGTTACGTCCTTATTTCTAATAACCGCGCTGGCATAAGGCAGCAGGTCTTTTGATATCAGGCTTACATTATAATCTGCCTGGGCATTTGCAAACATTATCAGCATCAGCAAACAAAAAGTAGTACAAATTACTCTCATGATTTTTTCTTAAAAATAATTTCTGCTTTTTCTGCCGATATGATCTTATTATAAAACTCTTTCAGATAAGGGTATTCTTCGGGTATATATATAGATTTGCTAAACTGGGTCATATTTGAGAACGTAAAGCCATTGTCCTCTACATTGAAAGTAGTAATAAATTTACCACCCGTGTTAGGTAAGCTAATAGCTACACCTTGCGGGAAATTTTCAACTACATAATTTTCTGGCAAGTGCATAGTAAGTATAACACGATTGTCTGATGGCATGCCCCAGTCTACAGGGTAATTGCGTTCATTCAGTTTAAAGGGATTGGCGATAAGCCTGTCAAAGATAAAGGGATTAAAAGCCAAGCGTGTATGGTTCAGGTTATCAAAGGCATTTATTTCTATTTCGTATTTTTCGCTTAGCGGAAGGTCAAGACTATCCAGGTTTTGTACCTCCGATTTAAGGATCTTTATTTTACCCATTTGTTCATCCAAATTCTCTACATATTCATCAATTGTATTGAATTTTTTGATTGCCTTCCGTTTTTCATACGCCTGATAACCAATAGAGTATGTGGTGATAGTTCCTCTTATCTTGCCATCGTTTTGCAGAGTAAGATCTAATGAACTTGTGCTTTTTTTTCTGTGTTCTGCAACCAGATCAATCCAGTATGATGGTTTATCAAGGCTCATTACCCGGCCCTGGTCATTAAGGCATTTTAACGGCAGTAATCCAAATGATAACAGCGGATCGGTAGCATCCAGCAAGTAGGAGGTGCCGTTAATAGTTGTGCGGGCTATTACGTAGTTAAACTCATTCTCAACCGGGTAAAGCTTGTTTATTAGGCCATTGGTACGGGTTGATAATAACACCGCCTCGGTATTAATACCTGCCGAATTTAGTGCAGTTACTAATGCCAAATTCACATCGGCCACATTGCCGGTGTGTTTATCAAGCGCCTTGCGTATGCCATCATCGCTGCCGCGCGAGTTAAGGCCATTCCATTTAATGTTTTTTTGAATATAGGCATAAATGGCTTTTGCCTTTGCTAATTCTGTTGCCTGGCCTGTTATTACTGGTGTAATATATTGTTTAAGCAGGTCCTTTCGCCTTAGCTGCGAACCAAAATAGTCGGCATGTTTTAAGTTGTAATCTATATCCTTCCAGTCTTTGGTTACCAATATCTTAGAGCCTGTATTAAGATTTGTATACTCAAACAGGTTAAAATATATTGCAGATAAAAAGTTTTTTGGCGATGTCATGTAATCCTCTTCAACAAAGGCTGGTATGTTTTCCATCCCATACACAATGTGCGAACAATCACAGGTTGCACCGCGCCTGCTAAAGCAGCCTGTCTCCAGCTTTGATGTATTTTTAGTAAGCCTTAGGCTACCCCTCAGCAGCACATTATAACTCCAAAAGGCGGGGATATGCACTTCATACATTGAGGTTATTTTAGGAATATCATCCTGAAAATGCCAGGCATGGAATTTATCCCAAAAAGGAGTTGTATGCTGGTAAGTATATTCAATTATAGCACCACTGCGCAGATTTGGAAGGGCAAATTTTAAACTGCTCCAGTACTTATTTTCTTTTACTGTAATTACTTTTGATGGGTTCAGCTCAGCACGCTGTATAATTCCGTCATCATCTTTATAAGTGGTTATACCTTTAATTTCACTCACATTTTCATAAGAATCATCACTTTCTGTATAAAATGGGATCTCTACAGTGCCTTTATCAAAGGCCTTGGCATCCAGTATTTTTATTTTTACATGATATTCATATATTATTTTAATACGTTCATCTGCTACCTCGTTTATAGTAGATGTACCGTACTCATTTAACACCACAGCATGGGCGCTGGTATCGGCATCATATCTTTTCATATCCATTTCTTTTTGGCTGTAATCACCAAAAGCAAAGTTCTGTGCGGATGCAATAGTGCTGAATAGTGTGAGGATCAGTAAATTGAATAAAGGTTTAATCATGTTATTGTGCATTATTAGGTAGCTATGAAATTAATAAATTTTACCTGTATTTTTGATGAAAAAATATTCTACCAATTATTTTTTAGACCTTTGTCAATAGTATTCCTGATCTGTAAAAATGAAATTAAAATTAAAGCGGCCTCTTGCCTTTTTTGACCTTGAAACAACCGGTACAAATATTGGCGCCGATCGTATATGCGAAATATCTGTCATTAAACTTAATCCTGATGGGAGCGAGGAAGTGGCAACCTGGCGTGTTCATCCGGGTATACCCATTCCGCTGGAATCATCATTAGTGCATGGCATTTATGATGAGCATGTTAAGGATGAAAAACGTTTTAAAGAATTAGGACAGGATATAGCTGAATTTATTAGTGACAGTGATTTAGCCGGATATAACTCTAACAAGTTTGATATCCCTATGCTGATGGAAGAGTTTTTACGTGCAGGTGTAGTTTTTGACCTGGATAACCGCCATTTTGTAGATGTGCAGAACATTTTTCATCAGATGGAACAACGTACATTGAAAGCTGCCTACCAGTTTTACTGTGATAAACAGATCATTAACGCCCACTCGGCCGAGGCTGATACCCGCGCTACCATGGAAGTGTTACTTGCACAGATAGAAAAGTACGAGAACATGGAGTGGGAAGATAAAAAAGGTAACAGAAGCGTACCTGTTGTAGGCGATGTTGAGGCATTGCATAAGTTTACCAACTTGAGCCGCCCGGTTGATTTTGCCGGCCGCATGGTATACAACGAGGAAGGCGAAGAACTGATAAACTTTGGCAAGCATAAAGGTAAAAGGGTAGAGGATGTACTAAATGTCGAGCCCAGCTATTACTCATGGATGATGCAGGGCGATTTCCCTTTGTATACAAAACGCAAGCTCGAAGAAATTTACAAACGCTGGAATGCTAAAAAAGTAGCCGAAAGGCAACAGTCTAAGCCCGCGCAGCCTGCAACTGCACCAGCTAATTCGCAAAAGCAAGAGACTGCAAAGCCGGCTTTCCAAAATAACAGCCCAAAGAGCACACCGCAAATAAGCAGCAATCAGCCTTTTAAAAAGAAGGATGAACCAGCCAAACCGGTTGACGATGATATGCTTAAACAACTGGCCATGAAGTTTGGTAAGGGGTTATAAGTGTTTATACGTTGTGTTCTCGCAAAGACGTATTTATTTTCTCCGCGCGTCATTGCTGTAAGGTACGAAGCAATGTCCGAATGAAGGTAACACCTTGTATATGTTCTCGCAAAGGCGCGAAGACGCCAAGGTTTTCCCCACGCGTCATTGCGAGGTTTAAAATCCGAGGCCCTCTGAAGGGGAAATGACATTTGCAGGGGTCATCCTGAGCTTGTCGAAGGACGTGCGCAAAGGCCCGCCCGCGATGCTTCGACAAGCTCAGCATGACCCATATAATTAAATATGTCATGGGTAGGAACGAAGCAATCCCCGATAGTAAGGTAGGCGACAGGCATGTCGGGGATTGCTTCGCTATCGCTCGCAAAGACGTATTTATTTCCTCCACGCGTTATTGCAATGACCTATCTCTAATCACAATTCCGCAAAAACTCAATATTCCTTTTTAAGCCTTCAAATTTGATGCGTTTTACCGCTGAATTTTTAAATACTTTTTGGAATACATCTGTAGTAATATCCTTCCAATCCTTCTTGGTCAGTTCGTGCAGTTCCGGGTGGGGTTTAAATGCTGGTTCATTGTGCAACACCGAAAATCGGTTCCATGGACATACATCCTGGCATATATCGCAGCCAAACATCCAGTTGTCCATTTTGCCTTTAAATTCCTGCGGTAT
>JAQBNY010000087.1 GCA_028288315.1 Mucilaginibacter sp. | reverse complement strand
GCAAGTTAGTTATATCCGCGATAACAGGGAACAGGTTTTAGAACGTTTGGCTGTAAAAAATTTTAAACAGCCCGAATTGGTAGATGAAGTGATTGGATTGGATGAAAAACGCCGCCAAACACAAAACTTGTTAGATACTGTTTCGTCGCAAGCTAACGCAGCCGCCAGGCAAATTGGCGAGCTAATGCGAACCGGTAAAAAGGACGAGGCAGAAGCCATTAAAGCCAACACCGGCAAATGGAAAGAAGAAAGCAAACAGCTTAGTGAACAATTGGCCGTACTTGAAGCGGAGTTGCAAGATAAACTGGTTTTGTTACCTAATCTGCCGCATTCATCAGTGCCAAAAGGTGTTACGCCCGAGGAAAACGAAGTGGTGCTGGAAAATGGCAGCATACCTGAATTGCCTGCGAATGCCCTGCCCCATTGGGAACTGGCTGCAAAATACAATCTGATAGATTTTGAACTGGGTGTTAAAATAACCGGCGCAGGGTTCCCGGTTTATAAAAATAAAGGAGCCAAGCTGCAACGTGCGCTTATTAATTTCTTTATTGATGAGGCCGAAAAAGCAGGGTACAGTGAAGTAAGCGTACCACTGATGGTACATGCAGCATCTGGTTTTGGTACAGGGCAATTACCCGACAAAGAAGGACAAATGTACTATGTTGGTGTGGATGATTTATATCTGATACCTACCGCAGAGGTACCTATAACCAACCTATACCGCGATGTGATTTTAAAAGCGGATGAATTGCCCATTAAAAACTGCGGACATACACCTTGTTTCCGCCGGGAGGCTGGTTCATATGGCGCACATGTACGTGGATTGAACCGTTTACACCAGTTTGATAAGGTAGAAATAGTACAGGTTGTACATCCTGATAAATCATACGAAGTATTGGAAAGTATGAGCGCTCATGTGCAAAGCCTGTTAAAAAAGTTGGGTTTGCCTTACCGTGTATTACGCCTTTGTGGTGGCGATATGAGTTTTACTGCTGCCCTTACTTACGATATGGAAACCTGGAGTGCGGCACAACAACGCTGGCTTGAAGTTTCATCTGTATCAAACTTTGAAACTTTTCAAAGTAACCGCCTTAAACTGCGTTTCCGTAATGCCGAAGGCAAAACGCAATTGGCCCATACCCTAAATGGTAGCGCATTAGCATTGCCGCGTATAGTGGCTACTTTGTTAGAGAATAACCAAACAGATAAAGGCATTAAAATACCAGAAGCATTGGTGCCTTATACCAAGTTTGAATGGATAGATTAAATTTCAGTTGTCATCCTGAGCGATAGCGAAGGATCTGATAAAATTATGCATGTCGGCGAATAGATGCTTCACTGTCGTTTAGCATGACAAGGCGGTAAAACAGAAAGACCCGGCATTTGCCGGGTCTTTCTGTTTTACAATAAGTCCTCTCCTTTGGAGAGGATTAGGTGAGGCTTTTACATCCCCTTCTGTATGGCCCCATAAACTACATCCTGTATGCGCGGCCTAATGTTTAAGCTGCCTAACTTGCTGCCAACAGTTGGGTTTACACGGTTAGAGAGGAATACATATACCAGGTTATATTTAGGATCAACCCAAACACAGGTACCTGTGAAGCCGGTGTGGCCAAAAGTCATGTCTGATGCCAGTGTAGATGGATAATGACGGTCGGCTATAGGGTCCCAGCGATCGAAACCTAAACCACGCCTGCTAACTGCCGATTGCTTGGAAGTGAACAGGTCAACCGTTTCCGGCTTTATGTATTGTACGCCACCGTACAAGCCACGGCTTAACATCATTTGATATAGTATGGCAATGTCATTAGCGCTGGCAAATAAACCCGCATGACCAGCAACGCCGCCCATTAAAGCCGCTGTAGGATCATGTACATAACCATCAAGCAGGGCATGGCGGTCTTTTTTGTCGTCCTCTGTTGGGATGATCTGGTCTGGCGAGAAGCGATACAATGGGTGGAAACCTGCTGTTTGCATTCCCAGTGGGCTATAAAAGTTTTGCTGTACAAAAGCATCTAACGGGGTTGAGGTTAGCGTTTCAACTATCTGTTGCATCGTAATAAGGCCAACATCGCTGTACACATATTGGCCGCGTGTTTTAATGGGCGACTTCAATACATCGGGCCACATTACATCCTCAAAGTATCCTTTTCTTAAGTAATAGCCATCATTCACCTTTGTTGGGAAAGCTGCTGATGAATCCGCCGAATAATCGGTTGGCTTTATCTTTGTAAAAGTTGGAATATCAGGTATTAACCCGGCTTGATGCTCTAATATTTCGCGAACAGTAAGGTTGTTTTTATTGGTTTTGCGTGTAGAAGCAAGATAAGTGCCGGCTGTTGAATCTAAATGCAGCATTTGCTGATCATATAGCTGCATTACCTCCATAGTAGTGGCCGATACTTTTGTCATGGATGCCACGTCAAATATGTCGGTTACTTTATCGGGCTGCAGGTTATCATAGGTATGGTAACCATAAGCTTTGTTAAATATCACCTTCCCATCTTTGGCAACGAGCACTACGCAACCCGGCGTGGCCCTGTTGGAGATGGCTTCGCGGGCAATATCATCAATGGCTTTTAAATTATCTGAATTGATCCCGGCATCCTCCGGAACGGTATACTGCAAACGAATCTTAGGGGTTATAAATCCGCCACCCGACTGGTATTTTGCTGTATAAGTTTTAGTGAGCTTTTGGGTGATAGGCACGCCGCCAAATATGGCCTGCGCACTGTAGTATGCGGCAACCGGCGATAACCTTGATGACCATATCACCGGAGCAGTAACATCATTTAGTTTAATGAGCGATGCGCTGTTCCCCAAAAACGAAACAATAATGTTTTTAAGTTTTTGATTGGTTGTGATAAAGTCTACTATCAGCGGATTGCTCAGGTCGGCATCATTTACCTGAATAATAAGCGTATTGAAGAACTTGGTATCCATCGCCAGCATATCAAGCGTTTTTGGCCCAAGATACTCGTTGCCGTTAAAAGATGTAATTTTGGTGTATTTGTTTAGCAGGCTATCAAACGCTATGGCGAATGCGCTTGAAAAACGAATGCTCGCTACCCGGGTATTCTCCAAACCTTGCAACGGTACAACCTTACCTTCATTGTTCAATAATACTGTTGCTTGCTCAACTAAGTGCTCTTCCTGCACGTATGCCTTCCCTGTAAAGGGAGGATTTTGTGCACATGCCGAATTAAAAAGAACGAAACCCAACATAAGCAGGAAATAACACTCCCGCTTATTTCTTCTCATAAACCTTAACACCATTTATATACGTTTTTATTACTTTAATATTGGGTAGTTCGTTGCCTTTAACTTTCATTATATCTTTATCCATTATCACAAAATCGGCATACTTGCCCGGCTCTATACTGCCTTTTTCCTTTTCTTCAAAATTTGCTTTTGCGGCCCAGGTGGTCATGCCCTTTAAGGCCTCAACGCGGCTCAGCGCATTCTCCATCTGGAAACCCCGCGCTGGCGAACCATTCAGGTCCTTACGTTCAGTAGCGGCATAAAAGGTGTACATAGGGTTAATATTTTCCACAGGGAAGTCGGTACCCAGCGGTATCCAACCGTTTTGTTTCATTAATTGTTTGTAGGTATACCCTGTTTTTAAGCGTTCAGGCCCCAAACGTTTAGCCGCCCATACCATATCTGATGTGGCATGTGTAGGTTGTACAGATGGAATAATGTTATCGTTACCAAAATACTTAATATCATCAGGCGATACTATCTGGGCATGCTCAATGCGCCAGCGTTTATTGTTCTTGCCTTTTAAAACATTAGCATAAATTTTTAGAATTACCCGGTTGGCCGAGTCGCCAA
>JAQBNY010000025.1 GCA_028288315.1 Mucilaginibacter sp. | reverse complement strand
TTAAATAATGCGTGGCAACTATGATAACTCCGCAGCTTTTTATGATAACCTTTCGCGGTTAGTTTTTGGCAAAGCTTTAGTGACGGCACAGGTTCACCTGTTATCACGCATTCCTGCAAACTCAAACGTATTAATTATTGGCGGCGGCACCGGCTGGATATTGGAGGAGATAACCAAAATGCACTCTTCAGGTTTAAACATTTCTTATGTAGAGATTTCTGATAAGATGATGGACATCTCCCGCAAAAAGAATGTTGGCAGCAACCAGGTAACTTTCATCAACAAGCCTATTCAGCAGGTTATGCTAAATCAGCAGGATGTTATCATCACCCCCTTTTTGTTTGATAACTTTACGGAAGTAAATCTGCATCCCTTATTTGCCCACATCCACGCTATGCTTAAAACCGGCGGACTGTGGCTCAATACCGATTTTCAGCTAACTGGTAAATGGTGGCAATACATCCTGCTAAAAAGCATGCTGTTATTTTTTAAAGTATTATGTGGTGTAGAATCGTGGCGCTTACCTGATATAGGCAGGCAGTTTAATAAATATGGATATGAGATTATTGAGGAAAAGACTTTCTTTAATGATTTTATAATAACGAAAATGTACAACAAAACCATTTGACAGTCGCTCGGCTCTAGCCGAGTGACCATTATTATAAGGCCTCCGGCCGCATCAAAATGCTTAATAAACAAACTTATATCCTATTCCTCTTACTGTTTGCAAATAGGTAGGCGAATCAGGGTTGTTCTCAATTTTTTTGCGCAGGCGCACAATGTGCATATCCAGCGTGCGGGTGTTTACATCCGCATTATAACCCCAAACTTCCATCATAAGTTCTTCGCGGTTAATTACTTTATTTTTGTTCTTTAAAAAGTAAAGCAATATGCGGTTCTCTAATATAGTAAGCTCTGTTTTACGGTTATCCCTTATTAACAAGTGGGTGTTTGGCAAGTGCTCCATATTACCAAACTTGTGCGATTCGGTCTTTTCGTTATTTAACGAAAATTTAATTTTACTGTCAATCATTGCCACCAAAACATCCATATTAAATGGCTTGGTGATATAGTCAGATACGCCAAAGTTATAGGCGCCTATCTTATCAATATCCTGCGCTTTGGCAGTCATCATTATAACCAGCTTATCAAACCCTTTCTCTCGCAGGCTGCTGCACACTTCTGATCCCTGTTTGCCGGGCAGCATCCAGTCAAGCAGTACAATATCGGGTTGTTCTTCCATTATCATGCCTTCTGCATCTTCGCCGTTGCCGCTTTCCAGTACTTTGTATCCTTCTGTTTGTAAGCGTTCGGCTACTAAAAACCTAAGGTTCTCGTCATCTTCTATCAGCGCTATTTTAATTTCTTTATTCATGTTATTAATAATTATATAAATACAATTGCCGCTTACGGGCTAACGCTTTGAAATGCGCATTATTTACTATAAAACTTACCCTCTCTTATACAGTAATATTTAAAGGTATATCTTTTTTGCAATGTTTAATTTTCAAATGGCAAGGTAACCACAAATGTCGAACCTTGGTTAATTTTACTATGCACACTAATATCACCATCCATAAAATTTACCAGTTCTTTACAAAATGCCAGTCCAAGACCAACGCTTCCGTTCTGATTATATTGGTTCTCTATCCGGTAAAACTTCTTAAACACATCACCCTGCTCGGATTTGGCCATACCTATGCCCTTGTCTGCAAAAGAAATTACTAACTTATGCTTTTCCTGCTTAATGTTTATTAATAGCTCTTTTTTGCCGGGATGTGAGTATTTATAGGCATTTTCCATCAAGTTTTGGAAAACGCTTCCTAACAACACAGGGTCGCTGTAAAACTTGTCTACATCTTCAATAGTATAACTTAATTTAAAATCAGGATACTTAATTTTAAAAGTATCAATGTATCCTTTTACAAAGCTTCTCAGATCTATTTCCTCACGGTGAACGCTAATAGCCCTGTTTTCTAACTGGGTGAATGATAAAAGCTTATTCATTAGGTCGTTTAGCTTATCGGCTTCTTCATCTAAAATTTTGCCGTAGTGCCTCCGCTGCCTTTCGCTTAGTTCAGCATCACCTTTTAAGTTAGATCCGGCTATCTTTATTACGCTTACCGGCGTTTTAAATTCATGGGTAAAGTTGTTTATAAAATCATACTGCAGCTTAAATACTTTTAAATTGATGTTAAGGTTGCGGAATATTAACCAACTTATTAATAGCAAGAAAAAATAGATAAGCAATACAATGCCTCCTATTGGTAAAAACCTTTTGTTAATTTCTTGTTTAAGATGGCTGGTGGCAGAGCTGAAATATAATTTAAAATTTGAAAAAGCGCCCGGCAGCGGTACTTCGGTAAATATTTTTCCGCCCTCTACATCCAACGGATCATAAACTACCGGCTGTATGGTTACCTGCTCATACAATTCAGGATGCGAGTTTTTCACTTTTAGCAGGTGGGCATCAAGCAAAAAAGTCATCATGTTTTGCTTGTAAAATGCCAGCGATTGTTTGTTATTAAATAATGCACGATAGTTTTTTATATCCTCGCGGCGCGGAATATTCAGATAGCTTATTTTATCGGGCTTAACATCATAAAAGGTTTTAAATACTTCATCCTGCGTGGGCACTCGCGCGGTATCTGCAACCGCTATAAAGTTGCCCAACCTGGCAGCCATCTCTTTAAAATCGCTTTCATATACCGTGGTAATATCTTTTAATCCGGATACGGAGCCGTGGTTTGATTTATATCTGTAAATGGCTTTCACCCATATACGATCAACATTTGTTTTCTTTGGCGTTACTATTGGTTTGCCTATTTGAATATCATAAAACAACACCCTGCGTACAAAGGGATAGCTGCGAAAAACCGTTAAAGAGTAATTAGCCGCGGATGCCGAATCTAAAAACCCCTGATAGGAAGTTATCTCAGGAATTTTTACCTGAAAAAAATCATTGTAAGGCTTAATGGTTTGCTCAAGCACTTCTATTTTTTTAGAGGCAAACTCATTCTCTACATATTTGGCGGTAAGGTTATAGGCAATAATAACAGCAACTATCAGGCTTACAGTTATCAGCACAA